>NZ_QSUR01000061.1:0-20182 GCF_003439055.1 Bacteroides sp. OM05-10AA | reverse complement strand
AGTTCGCAAACAAGAAATATAGAAAAATGGATAGTGGAAGAGTAGCTTCTTTATAGCTCTTTTAAAAGTTTTTCTATCATAGAATTAAAATCACTACTAGTTTTGTGTTATAGAATGAAAGCAGTATATTTGTATGCACCATAATTAAAAGGTTGTACATGTATGAGCAATAAAATATATCCTATTGGTATCCAGAACTTCGAGAAAATCCGTCAAGATGGTTATTTCTATGTTGATAAAACGGCCTTGATGTATCAGATGGTAAAGACCGGGAGTTATTACTTTTTGAGTCGTCCGCGCCGTTTTGGAAAGAGTCTGCTGATCTCTACCCTGGAAGCATATTTTCAAGGGAAGAAGGAACTATTTGCTGGACTGATGGTGGAGAAGCTCGAAAAAGATTGGATAGAACATCCAATTTTGCATCTTGATCTTAATATTGAGAAGTATGATGCGTCGGAGAGTCTGGATAAGATTTTGAATGACAATTTGGAATATTGGGAAAGTAAATACGGAACTCGACCGTCTGAAACTTCATTCTCTCTGCGTTTTGCCGGTATCATTCAGCGCGCTTATGAAAAGACCGGTCAACGGGTGGTTATCTTGGTGGATGAATATGACAAGCCGATGTTGCAGGCAATTGGCAATGAGGACTTACAGAAGCAATTCCGGGATACATTGAAGCCTTTCTACGGGGCTTTGAAAACGAAAGACGGCTGCATCAAGTTTGCGTTGCTGACTGGGGTGACAAAATTTGGCAAGGTGAGCGTATTCAGTGACTTGAATAACTTGAAGGATATTTCAATGGATGAACGCTTTGTGGATATTTGCGGTATCACGGAGAAAGAAATACATGACAATCTGGAGGAGGAATTGCATCAGTTGGCAGAAAAGCAGAAGATGAGTTATGAACAGGTGTGCGCAGAATTGAAAGAATGTTATGATGGCTACCACTTTGTGGAGCATACCATCGGAATCTATAATCCTTTTAGTCTGTTGAACACGTTTGATAAGATGAAGTTCGGCAGCTACTGGTTTGAGACGGGGACACCCACTTATCTGGTGAACTTGTTGAAGAAGCATCACTATGATTTGGAACGGATGGCTCATGAGGAAACAGACGAACAGGTGTTGAACAGTATCGACTCGGAATCTAGTAATCCCATTCCAGTGATTTATCAGAGCGGATATCTCACCATTAAGGGGTATGACGAAGAGTTTGGCATATACCGTTTAGGTTTTCCGAATCGTGAAGTGGAAGAGGGGTTTGTCCGTTTCTTACTTCCTTATTATGCGAACGTAAATAAGGTGGAGTCTCCTTTTGAAATTCAGAAGTTTGTCCGTGAAGTACGTTCCGGTGACTATAACTCTTTCTTCCGACGTCTGCAAAGTTTCTTTGCAGATACAGGCTATGATGTGATTCGCGAGCAGGAGTTGCATTACGAAAATGTGCTTTTTATCGTTTTCAAACTCGTAGGCTTTTATACCAAAGTGGAATATCATACAAGCGAAGGGCGCATCGACCTTGTTTTGCAGACGGACAAATTCATATATGTCATGGAATTTAAACTGAATGGTACGGCAGAAGAAGCTTTGAAGCAGATTAATGAAAAACATTATTCACTTCCTTTTGAAGCGGATAATCGTAAGCTTTTTAAAGTAGGTGTGAACTTTAGTTCGCAAACAAGAAATATAGAAAAATGGATAGTGGAAGAGTAGCTCTTTTTATCTCAAATTCCTAAAATACGCCCGTATCTTCCGCATAATCTTGATTCCCATCACTACGCCATCAAATACAGCCATACCGGTATTGAACGAACGCATGAGTGCATCCGCCTTGTTGGTTGCCGGAGCAAGTGGGGCAAATATTTCGCGTGTAGTAGCTGTCATGGCTTTTTTTTGAGCATGGATCTCATTTAAAAGCTTCTTTTTACGTTCGGCAATCTCTTCTAATGTAAATTTCTGCGGGGTCTGCGCATTCATAATTTATTTATTTGAATCAGTTAAAAATAAATTAGCGAGGAAGTTCACCATCGGAGAAATGATGAGCTGCTTGCGGAAAATAATAACCAGGGCGATGAGAACAACATTGATGCCTGCTATGATGGCGAAACTCGACATCAGACCGCCCACTAAAGGCTCCAATATATAAGCAAGAGCAAAAAGCAGATAAAACAGGGCAACCATGCCAAGGATAATAAGTACTAATATCATAATTAACGTGGAAAAAAGTATGGTTAACTTCTCCGTCAATTCTAATTTGGTATATTCTTTTTGAAGCTCCAGATATTTCTTGAACTCGAAAAACAACTGCTGAAAATTCTCAATACTTTTATCGTCTGCAAACATGGTCGCTCTGTTTTTAGTCTTTGGTTACTCACTTATTCTGCTATTTCTCCCTTCATCTCGGCAGCGATCTCGTCAACGAGAGTTTCCATTTCACTGCGATTAAGCTTGATTCCTTTTTTACGAAGAATCTCTGCGATTTTATGACGGGTATCTTCTCCCTTTTCAGGAGCAAATAAAATACCAAGGGCTGCACCTACGGCTGCACCACCCAGAAAAGCTGCTAAAACATTCAATCCTTTCATAATGTATAATGTTTAAAATGATTATGATACAACAAATATAACATTTTTATCGAAAGGTTGTTCGTGAAAACTGAAAAAAAGTGCTTCGTTTTATAATTCTTTTTTTCTTTTATGGTTTAATCTTATTTAACTGACTTTCGTAGCTAACCTTTGAAGGTTAAGGCGTACTTTTGTTTTCGAATATTGTAAATCAAAACATAATGGAAGCTAAGATTGTTTTTATAACCGGTGCCAGTAGCGGAATTGGTGAGGGTTGTGCCCGTAAATTTGCGAGGGAGGGATGGAATCTGATTCTGAATGCCCGTACCGTATCGAAACTGGAAGAACTGAAAGCTGAACTGGAAGGGGCGTATGGTGTCCGGGTTTATATATTGCCTTTTGATGTGCGCGACCGGAAATTGGCTGCCGCCTCTTTGGACTCATTACCCGAAGAATGGAAGGCGATTGATGTGTTGGTGAACAACGCCGGACTGGTGATCGGTGTGGATAAGGAATTCGAGGGTAGCCTGGATGAATGGGATATCATGATCGATACGAATATAAGGGGACTGCTGGCTATGACGCGTTTGGTGGTGCCCGGTATGGTGGAACGCGGACGTGGACATATTATTAATATAGGATCTATTGCGGGGGATGCCGCTTATCCGGGCGGAAGTGTGTATTGCGCAACGAAAGCTGCCGTGAAGGCTCTTTCGGACGGACTCCGGATCGATCTGGTGGATACTCCATTGAGAGTGACGAATGTCAAACCGGGAATGGTGGAGACAAACTTTACAGTGGTGCGTTATCGGGGAGATAAGGAAGCTGCCGATAATTTTTATAAAGGGATTCGTCCGTTGACGGGAGATGACATTGCAGAAACGGTTTATTTTGCCGTGTCGGCTCCTGCACATATTCAGATTGCGGAGGTACTTTTGATGCCTACTTATCAGGCAACAGGCACTATTTCGTATAAGAAGAAGCCGGAATAGACGTTTTTTTGACGGATTTCTTTGCCGGATGATAAAATTTCTATTATTTTGTTGCCCGAAACTAAATATAATAGACGAGAATATTGAATTATTAATTAAAACAGAGTATAGGATTATGAAAAAATTAGTCGTATTAGGAATGGGAGTATGCTTGGTGCTAGCATTTGCATCTTGTAAATCCAGCGAAAGTGCCTATAAGAAAGCTTACGAAAAAGCAAAACAGCAAGAATTGGCAGAACCGCAGGTGGAAGCTCCGGTAGAGGTTACTCCGGTGGTTGCAGCTCCTGTGACAACTACTAAAGTGGCAGATACATCCGGCGTTCGTCAGGAAAAGGTTACAGTGGTTTCCGGTAACGAAGGATTGAAAGATTATAGCGTTGTAGCAGGTAGCTTTGGTGTGAAAGCGAATGCTGAAGGCCTGAAAGATTGGTTGGACGGACAGGGATATCACTCTACGATTGCATTTAATGCTGATAAGGCAATGTATCGTGTGATTGTGAACTCTTTTGCTGACAAGACTGCTGCTGCTGAAGCTCGCGATGCATTCAAGGCTAAATACCCGAACCGTTCGGATTTCCAGGGTGCTTGGTTGCTGTATCGTGTATATTGATTTCTTTTTGGTAATATATATTGGAAAGAACGAACGTTTTTTTCCGAATAAGAAGGCGGTAACTGGGAAGTTACTGCTTTTTTATTGAAAATGAGTGGCTTTTTCGTTTAGATATTTTTATCTTTCTACTAAAAGAAGTTATAAATGATAGTGGGGAAACTTTTATAGCAAAGAAAGTTTTTACTTTTGTCAACTCTTAATTTGGAGGATGTTTTGCCTGAATGTGAATAGGGCATTAATTTAGAGATTGAATGGAACAAAAATATGTAATGGCTGCTATCGACGCGGCTCTAAAAGCAGGTGAAAAGATTCTTTCTATTTATAATGATCCGGCATCGGACTTTGAAATAGAGAGGAAGGCTGACAACTCTCCGCTAACTATAGCAGACAGAAAAGCGCATGAAGCGATTGTGGCTATTCTGAACGATACTCCTTTTCCTGTTCTTAGTGAAGAAGGGAAGCATTTAGGGTATGAGATCCGTCGAGGATGGGATACTTTATGGATTGTAGATCCGCTGGATGGAACGAAGGAGTTTATTAAGCGCAATGGAGAATTTACGGTAAATATCGCTTTGGTGCAGAACTCTGTACCTGTATTCGGTGTTATTTATGTGCCTGTTAAAGAAGAACTTTATTTCGGGATCGAAGGTGCAGGGGCTTATAAATGTTCCGGTATTGTCAGTTTGGAAGATGACGGCGTGGCATTGGAGCAGCTGATTGGGAAGTCGGAACAGATACCTTTGAAGGAGGTGCACGATCATCTGATTGTGGTTGCTTCCCGTTCGCACCTGTCGCCTGAAACGGAATCATATATTGCAGATTTGAAGAAGAAACACGGCAGTGTGGAGTTGATTTCGAGCGGAAGTTCTATTAAAATCTGTCTGGTTGCTGAAGGTAAGGCTGATGTATATCCGCGTTTCGCTCCGACGATGGAGTGGGATACGGCTGCCGGGCATGCGATAGCCCGTGCTGCAGGGATGGAAGTATATCAGGCTGGAAAGGAAGAACCTCTACGATATAATAAGGAGGATTTATTGAATCCGTGGTTTATCGTTGAGCCAAAAAGAGAACACTAAATAATGTTTATATGACATTTGAAATTGTATTTGTACTATTATCCCTATTAGGAATGGTAGCGGCTTTGATAGCAGATAAGATGCGTCCGGGCATGATACTTTTTTCGGTAGTGGTTTTGTTTCTGTGTGCCGGCATTCTGACTCCTAAGGAGATGCTGGAAGGGTTTAGTAATAAAGGGATGATTACCGTTGCTCTGCTGTTTCTGGTGAGTGAGGGTATTCGCCAGTCGGGCACATTGGGACAAGTGATTAAGAAGTTGCTTCCGCAAGGAAAGACGACAGTATTTAAGGCACAGTTGCGTATCTTACCTTCGGTGGCATTTATTTCTGCCTTTCTGAATAATACGCCTGTTGTGGTTATTTTTGCCCCGATTATCAAGCATTGGGCTAAGTCGGTGAATCTTCCGGCTACGAAGTTTCTGATTCCTCTTTCTTATGTGACTATTTTGGGAGGTATCTGTACCTTGATCGGTACTTCTACCAATCTGGTGGTGCACGGTATGATATTGGAGGCCGGATTTGAAGGCTTTTCTATGTTTGAGCTCGGAAAGGTGGGGATTTTTATCGCTATTGCCGGAATCATTTATATATTTCTTTTCTCCAAACGTCTTTTGCCGGATGCACGTCCGGATACGGCTGTGCCGGATGAAGAAGTAGAGGAAGGGGAGAAGTTGCATCGGGTAGAGGCTGTTTTGGGTGCCCGTTTTCCCGGTATCAATAAAAAACTGAAGGATTTTAATTTCCAACGCCATTATGGTGCGGAGGTAAAAGAGATTAAAACACGTAACGGACAACGTTTTGTGTCGAATCTGGAGGAAGTGGTGCTTCACGAAGGGGATACATTGGTGGTGATGGCGGATGATACGTTTATTCCGACATGGGGGGAATCTTCTGTGTTTGTCTTGTTGACGAATGGGAATGAGCCGGATACTACCGGGAAGAAGAAGCGTTGGTTTGCTTTGCTGTTGCTGGTTCTGATGATTGTCGGCGCAACGGTGGGTGAGCTTCCGATAACGAAGGAGATGTTTCCGGATATCAAGCTGGATATGTTTTTCTTTGTGTCTATTACTACTATTATTATGGCATGGACGAATCTGTTCCCTGCCCGTAAATATACTAAATATATTTCGTGGGATATTCTGATTACTATTGCTTGTGCTTTTGCTATCAGTAAGGCGATGGTGAACTCCGGTGTGGCGGATAGCGTTGCGAAGTTTATTATCGGGTTGAGTGATGATTACGGCCCGCATGTGTTGCTTGCAATGGTGTTTATTATCACGAACTTGTTTACGGAATTGATTACTAATAATGCAGCAGCGGCTTTGGCGTTTCCTTTGGCATTATCAATCTCTGCCCAATTAGGAGTGAGCCCTACGCCTTTCTTTGTGGTGATCTGTATGGCTGCATCTGCCAGCTTCTCGACACCGATTGGTTATCAGACAAATTTGATTGTGCAAGGTATCGGTAACTATAAGTTTACGGATTTTGTGCGTATCGGGTTGCCGCTTAATATTATCACTTTCTTAATCTCTATTATTCTGATCCCGTTGATCTGGAACTTTTAAATAAAATTGTAAATGGAAGAAAAGAACCATATATATCCGATATTTGACCGCATGATGACGCGGCAGGACAAAGAAGAGCTTTTGGGGCAACACAGTGTGATGATCTGGTTTACCGGATTGAGTGGTTCCGGAAAGAGCACGATTGCCATCGCATTGGAACGTGAGCTTCATAAGCGTGGATTGCTTTGCCGTATCTTGGATGGGGATAATATCCGTAGTGGAATTAATAATAACCTGGGATTCTCTGAAACGGACCGGGTGGAAAATATCCGTCGCATAGCGGAAGTGTCGAAGTTGTTTCTGGATAGTGGTATCATTACGATTGCTGCATTTATCAGCCCTAATAATGATATTCGCGAAATGGCTGCAAACATTATTGGTAAGGATGATTTTCTGGAGGTTTTCGTTAGTACTCCGCTGGAGGAATGTGAGAAACGTGATGTGAAAGGATTGTATGCGAAGGCACGGAAAGGGGAAATTCAGAATTTTACAGGAATTTCCGCACCTTTCGAGGTTCCCGAACATCCGGCTTTGTCACTGGATACTTCCAAATTGACTTTGGAGGAGTCGGTGGACCGTTTGTTGGAGCTTGTTTTGCCAAAAGTGAAGTGTATAAAATGAAATAAATATGGAAGAATATAAATTAAGCCACTTGAAGGAGCTCGAAGCCGAGTCTATTCATATCATCCGCGAGGTGGCGGCGGAATTTGAGAATCCGGTGATGCTTTACAGTATCGGAAAGGATTCCTCGGTGATGGTACGCTTGGCTGAAAAAGCGTTTTATCCGGGTAAAGTGCCATTCCCGTTGATGCATATCGATTCGAAATGGAAGTTCAAGGAGATGATTCAGTTTCGTGATGAATATGCGAAGAAGTACGGATGGAATCTGATTGTTGAAAGTAATATGGAGGCTTTTCATGCAGGGGTAGGACCTTTTACGCATGGAAGTAAGGTGCATACGGACTTGATGAAGACGCAGGCTTTGCTTCATGCGTTGGATAAGTATAAGTTTGATGCTGCATTTGGTGGTGCCCGTCGTGACGAGGAGAAGTCACGTGCGAAGGAACGTATTTTCTCTTTCCGGGATAAGTTTCACCAATGGGACCCGAAGAATCAGCGTCCTGAATTGTGGGATATTTATAATGCCCGCGTGCATAAGGGGGAAAGTATTCGTGTATTCCCGATTAGCAACTGGACTGAATTGGATATTTGGCAGTATATTCGCTTGGAGAATATTCCGATCGTTCCGTTGTATTATGCTAAGGAGCGTCCGGTCATTAATTTAGATGGCAATATTATTATGGCGGATGATGACCGTTTGCCTGAAAAGTACCGTGACCAGATTGAAATGAAGATGGTTCGTTTTCGTACGTTGGGCTGCTGGCCTCTGACAGGGGCAGTGGAAAGTGGAGCTGCTACGATTGAAGAGATTGTGGAGGAAATGATGACTACGACGAAGAGTGAACGTACTACCCGTGTGATTGACTTTGACCAGGAGGGTAGTATGGAACAAAAGAAGCGTGAGGGATACTTTTAATTGTAACTAGTTATGGCAGATAATAAATTAGATATAAAAGCTTTTCTGGACAAGGATGAACAGAAAGACTTGTTGAGACTGTTGACTGCGGGTTCGGTAGATGATGGAAAATCAACGTTGATCGGACGCTTGTTGTTTGACAGTAAGAAACTGTATGAGGATCAGTTGGATGCACTGGAGCGTGATAGTAAACGTGTGGGAAATGCGGGCGAGCATATTGACTATGCGTTATTGCTCGATGGATTGAAGGCTGAACGTGAACAGGGTATTACGATTGACGTGGCTTATCGCTATTTCTCAACGAATGGTCGTAAGTTTATCATCGCGGATACTCCGGGACACGAACAGTATACCCGTAATATGATTACCGGGGGATCTACGGCTAATTTGGCTATTATCTTGGTGGATGCCCGTACCGGAGTGATTACCCAGACTCGTCGCCATACTTTCCTGGTGTCTTTGCTGGGAATCAAGCATGTGGTGTTGGCTGTCAACAAGATGGACCTGGTGGATTTCTCGGAAGAGCGTTTTAACGAGATTGTAGCTGACTATAAGAAGTTTGTTGCTCCATTGGGTATTCCTGACGTCAACTGCATTCCACTTTCTGCATTGGATGGGGATAATGTGGTGGATAAGTCTGAACGTACTCCGTGGTACAAGGGGATTTCTTTGCTTGATTTCCTTGAAACGGTTCATATTGATAATGACCATAATTTTACGGATTTCCGTTTTCCGGTTCAGTATGTGCTTCGTCCGAATCTGGATTTCAGAGGATTCTGTGGTAAAGTTGCATCCGGTATCGTTCGCAAAGGGGATACGGTGATGGCACTTCCTTCCGGAAAAACATCTAAGGTGAAGAGTATCGTGACTTATGACGGGGAATTGGATTACGCTTTCCCACCGCAGTCTGTGACCTTGACATTGGAGGATGAGATCGACGTGTCGCGCGGCGAAATGTTGGTGCATCCTGACAATCTGCCAACGGTGGATCGTAACTTTGAGGCTATGATGGTCTGGATGGATGAAGAACCGATGGATGTAAATAAGTCGTTCTTTATTAAGCAGACTACCAATTTGAGCCGTACGCGTATTGATACGATAAAGTATAAGGTGGACGTGAATACGATGGAGCATCTGTCTCTGGAGAATGGTCAGTTGACTAAAGAAACGTTACCTTTGCAGTTGAATCAGATTGCCCGTGTGGTGCTGACTACGGCTAAGGAATTGTTCTTTGATCCTTATAAGAAGAATAAATCTTGTGGCTCATTTATCCTGATTGACCCGATCACTAATAATACTTCGGCAGTAGGTATGATTATCGACCGCGTGGAAATGAAAGATATGAGTGACACGGAGGATATTCCGGTATTGGATATGGCAAAACTGGGAATTGCTCCGGAACATTATGAAGCGGTAGAGAAAGCTGTGAAGGAACTGGAACGTCAGGGCCTTGCAGTGCGACTAATAAAATAGATTGTTCAACAATAAATTGAAAACTGAAAATGACAGCATTCTGTCGTCTTTAATTTTTAATTCTTAATTTCTAATTAATAAAGTGGGATTACTCGAATTTAATAAACTTCCGATTAATACATTGGTAGGTGCCGACTGGAAGACATTCAAGGCTATCACCGCCGGTCGTGAAATTGACGCAGCCTACAAAGGTAAATACCGATTGACGAAGGCTGTGTGCCGATTGCTTTCTCCACTGGCGTCATTACAAGACAGGCGTTACGAGAAGTTGCTGGCTAATCAGCCGCTGGAGCATGATCCGGTGTTCATTTTGGGACACTGGCGGAGTGGAACTACATTTGTACATAATGTGTTCTCTTGTGACAAGCATTTTGGGTATAACACTACTTATCAGACTGTATTTCCTCATCTGATGATGTGGGGACAGCCTTTCTTCAAAAAGAATATGAGTTGGCTGATGCCGGATAAACGTCCGACGGATAATATGGAACTGGCAGTGGATCTTCCCCAGGAAGAGGAGTTTGCTTTGTCGAACATGATGCCTTATACATATTATAATTTCTGGTTCCTACCGAAATATCAGCAGGAGTATGCCGATAAGTATCTTTTGTTTGATGATATAACGGATGCCGAATTGAAGGTGTTTGAAGAGGTGTTCACGAAGTTGATTAAGATTTCTTTGTGGAATACCCAGGGAACTCAATTCCTTAGCAAGAATCCTCCGCATACCGGAAGGGTGAAGGAACTGGTGAAGATGTTCCCGAATGCTAAGTTTATCTACCTGATGCGTAATCCGTATACCGTATTCGAATCTACACGTAGTTTCTTTACAAATACGATTCAACCGTTGAAGTTGCAGGATGTCAGCAATGAACAATTAGAGGAAAATATCATTTCTATCTATGCAAAACTTTATCATAAGTATGAATCGGATAAGAAATTTATTCCGGAAGGTAACTTGATGGAAGTGAAGTTTGAAGATTTTGAAGCGGATGCGATGGGAATGACGGAGAATATTTATCAGTCTCTTTCTATCCCCGGATTTGCCGAAGCACGTAGTGATATAGAAAAATATGTGGGCGGAAAGAAGGGATATAAGAAGAATAAGTATAAATATGACGACCGTACGATTCGTTTGGTAGAAGAGAACTGGGATTTTGCTTTGAAACAATGGGATTATAATTTATAAGAAGAAAAAGAAAGGAAAAGTATTGATGATTCAGAAAAGCGTTCATCGCCTGTTGATGACAGGTTTCGTTGCATTTATTTCTTCCTTGTCTTTGATGGCGCAACATAAAGTTGAAATGCTTCCTTTTGGGGACATGGATCAATGGGTGGACCGTCAGATAAAGGAATCGAGCATTATCGGTGGGAATACAAAGAATGTATATGCGATAGGGCCGACGACGGTAATTAAGGGAGATCAGGTTTATAAGAATATGGGCGGATCGCCTTGGGCTACTTCAAATGTGATGGCGAAAGTTGCCGGTATTACGAAAACTAATACTTCGGTATTCCCGGAGAAGCGGGGAGATGGATATTGCGCCCGTTTGGATACGCGCATGGAGAGTGTGAAAGTGTTGGGACTGGTTAATATTACGGTGTTGGCGGCTGGCTCTGTCTTTACCGGTTCGGTGCATGAGCCGATTAAGGGTACTAAAAATCCACAGAAAATGTTGCAGACTGGTATTCCGTTTACCAAAAAGCCGGTGGCTCTTCAGTTTGACTATAAAGTGAAGATGTCTGACCGGGAGAATCGTATTCGCGCTACCGGTTTCAGCAAGATTACGGATGTTCCCGGAAAAGATTATCCGGCAGCTATCCTGCTTCTGCAAAAACGTTGGGAAGATGCCAATGGAAATGTGTATGCAAAACGGATAGGGACTATGGTGACTTATTACTATCATTCTACGGACTGGAAAAATAATGCGACCTATGAGATTATGTACGGTGACATCACGAATCGTCCGGAATATAAGTCGCACATGATGCGTTTGCAGGCGACCGAAAGTTATACGGTGAACAGTAAGGGTGAAAGCGTGCCTATTCATGAAGTGGCCTGGGGAGATGAAAATGATGTTCCGACTCATATGTGTCTTCAGTTCACGTCCAGTCATGGAGGAGCCTATATCGGTTCTCCGGGAAATACACTGTGGATTGACAATGTAAAACTGGTATATTAACTAAAGTATATAGACAAAGAATAGAAATAGTCAGTGATCTAATTTCATCACTGGCTATTTTTTTTGTTTTAATTCTTCCACAACAAACCCCTTCAGATGCCTTCTGAAGTTATATTACACTTTTATCGCTCTATAAAATTCTATGAATGAATGAAAATTTACGTGTTTTTTTGTTTGTGTTATATTAAATATCTATATTTGCACTAATTTTAGAAGAAAGGATGACGTTTATTGTCTCTTAGTCAGGTGTGGAACATTTGGGTTGTGTATCTAGCCTGTAAGACAATTGAAATATATTATTTACTAAAATAAATTGAGATGAAAAAGGGTTTATTGTTTATTTTATTGGCAGCAGTCTCAGTATGTCTGCCTGCACAAGAAAAAGAAAATGCAGCAAAGAGTTATAGAGTGGAAACAAATCGCTTTGGTGCTAACTGGTTTATTAGTGGTGGCGTTGGCGCACAAATGTATTTTGGCGACAATGATGGTAAAGCTGACTTCGGAAAACGTCTTGCTCCGGCACTTGACATTGCTGTAGGTAAGTGGTTTACTCCGGGTATCGGATTACGTGTTGCTTACAACGGTCTTCAGGCTAAAGGTGCTACTCCTTATGCTAATGGTCCGCTTGTAGACGGAGGACAGTATTCTAATGGCTACTACAAAGAAAAGTGGAATGTTATGAACTTCCATGGAGATGTATTGTTGAATCTTACCAATATGTTCTGTGGATATAAAGAAGATCGCGTGTACTCATTCATTCCTTATGTAGGAGCTGGATTCGTACATACAGGTAAAGGTCCGGGTTATGACGAACTGGGTATCAATGCCGGTTTAATCAACCGTTTCCGCCTGTCTTCTGCTTTGGATCTTAACGTTGAATTGCGCGGACTTTTGATGAAAGGCGCATTCGGCAATTCAGGTCCTGAAGGATTGGCTGGTCTGACTGTAGGTGTTACTTACAAGTTTAAGAAACGTGGTTGGGATGCTGTTCCTACTGTACCAATGGTTCCGGAAAGCCAGTTGAACGACATGAGAGACAGAGTGAATTCTTTGAAGGGTGAAAACGAATCTTTGAAACGTGACTTGGTTGAAGCTCGTAACAAGAAACCGGAAGTGATCGTTAAGAAAGAAGCTGGATTCGTTCCACGTCTGGTTGTTGTATTCAATATTGGAAAGAGCAACATCAGTAAGAGAGAATACATGAATATTGAAGCTATGGCTAAGGGTATCAAAGCAACTGATAAAGTGTTTACTGTAACAGGATATGCTGATAAGGGTACTGGTTCTGCTGAATACAACATGAAGTTGAGTAAGAAGAGAGCTGAAGCTGTTCGTGACCTGATGATTAATGAATTTGGTGTTCCTGCTTCTCAATTGAAGGTTGATTACAAGGGTGGCGTAGGCAACATGTTCTATGATGATGCTAAGTTGAGCCGTGTAGCTATTGTTGAAGAATAATATACATTTGAAATAATAGAATAAAAGAGACGTTTCCTTTCACGGGAAGCGTCTTTTTTGTATTTTTGTACCCCATGAGCAGAATAGTAGCAATAGATTATGGAAGAAAGCGTACCGGAATAGCTGTGAGCGATACAATGCAGCTGATTGCAAACGGATTGACGACGGTGCCCACACATGAACTTCTGAACTTTATCGGTGAATATATAGCTAAAGAACCGGTGGAGCGGATTATTATTGGATTGCCCAAGCAAATGAATAATGAGGTTTCGGAGAATATGAAGAATATAGAGCCTTTTGTTCGTTCGCTGAAAAAGCGCTATCCGGACCTTCCGGTCGAATATGTGGATGAACGCTTCACTTCTGTTCTTGCACACCGTACCATGCTGGAGGCCGGCTTGAAGAAAAAGGACCGGCAAAATAAGGCATTGGTGGACGAGATAAGTGCTACTATTATTTTGCAAACATATTTGGAGAGTAAACGTTTTTAGTATAGGACATAAGAATAACTTAATTTTTTAGTAGAGTATAAAAATATGATTTTACCTATTTATGTATATGGCCAACCTGTATTGAGAAAGGTTGCAGAGGACATAACACCGGATTATCCGAATCTGAAAGAGTTGATTGAGAACATGTTCGAAACAATGGTACATGCGGACGGCGTAGGATTGGCTGCTCCACAGATCGGTTTGCCTATTCGCGTGGTTACGATTACATTGGATCCGCTTTCGGAGGAATATCCTGAATTTAAAGACTTTAATAAGGCTTATATCAATCCCCACATTTTGGAAGTAGGGGGTGAAGAAGTGAATATGGAAGAGGGATGCTTAAGCCTTCCCGGTATTCACGAAACAGTGAAAAGAGGTGATAAAATTCGCGTGAAATATATGGACGAGAATTTTGTGGAGCATGAGGAAGAGGTGGAAGGTTATCTGGCTCGGGTGATGCAACATGAGTTCGATCATTTGGATGGTAAGATGTTCATCGACCATATCTCACCGCTTCGTAAGCAGATGATTAAAGGAAAGCTGAATACGATGTTGAAGGGAAAAGCGCGCAGTTCATATAAGATGAAACAGGTGAAATAAAGATAAAAAACGTTTATATCCCTGTTAAGTAAGCGAAAAGCATTATTTTTGCTTCGTTTACAAGCATAAAATATCAATGATAAAAAGAATCTTAACAGTTTTATTACTGTTCCCAACGCTGGTGTGTGCTCAAATAAATACGGATCGGGTGATGACTATTGCCCGAAACGCTCTTTATTTTGAGGACTATGTACTTTCTATTCAGTATTTTAACCAGGTTATTAACGCTAAGCCTTATCTGTATGAACCTTATTTCTTCAGGGCATTGGCTAAACTGAATCTGGAGGATTTTCAGGGTGCTGAAGCAGACTGTGATGCAGCTATCCAACGCAATCCATTTGTGGTGGGTGCTTATCAGATTCGTGGTTTGGCAAGGATTCGTCAGAGTAAATTTGATGGAGCGATTGAGGATTATAAGAAAGCATTGCATTATGATCCGGAGAATATTACCTTATGGCATAACCTGACATTATCTCATATCCAGAAGAAGGATTATAATTCTGCGAAAGAGGATTTGGAAAGCTTGTTGAAGGTGTCTCCACGCTATACCCGTGCTTATTTGATGAGAGGGGAAGTGTCTTTACAACAGAAAGATACGATTGCTGCCTTGAATGACTTCAATAAGGCGCTTGAACTGGATAAATATGATCCGGATGCTTGGGCTGCAAGAGCGATTGTTAAATTACAACAGGCTAAGTATGCGGAAGCGGAAGCGGATTTCAACCGTGCTATTCCGTTGAGTGCTAAGAATGCTGGAAATTATATAAACCGTGCATTGGCTCGTTTTCATCAGAATAATTTAAGAGGTGCCATGAGCGATTATGATCTGGCATTGGATATTGATCCGAATAACTTTATCGGTCATTATAACCGCGGATTGCTACGTGCACAGGTAGGAGATGATAACCGGGCTATCGAAGACTTCGACTTTGTTATCAAGATGGAGCCGGATAATATGATGGCTGTCTTTAACCGTGGTTTGCTTCGTGCGCAAACGGGTGATTATCGCGGAGCTATACAAGATTACACAACTGTTATCAATCAGTATCCGAACTTCTTGGCCGGATATTATCAGCGTTCGGAAGCTCGCAGAAAGATTGGAGATAAGAAGGGTGCGGAGCAGGATGAATTTAAAGTCATGAAAGCGCAGATCGACAAACAGAACGGTGTGACGAACAAAGATGTAGCACAGAACAAGGATAAGGAGAATGATGAGGAAGGCGGAGAGAAGACCCGTAAGAAATCCGATAAGAATATGAATAACTATCGTAAGATAGTGATTGCGGATGATTCTGAAGCCGAACAACGCTATACAAGTGATTATCGTGGTCGTGTGCAGGATAAGAACGTAAATATAACGCTGGAACCGATGTTTGCTTTGACTTATTATGAGAAGATGAGTGACGTGAAACGTTCGGTGAACTTCCACAAATATATTGAAGATTTGAACCGTACGGGTATACTTCCGAAACGTCTTCGTATCACAAATATGGAAGCTCCGTTGACGGAAGAACAGGTGAAGGTGCATTTTGCCTTGATTGATACGCACACATCGGCGATTGTGGAAGATGACAAGAATGCTTCGAAACGTTTTGCCCGTGCGATTGATTTTTATCTGGTGCAGGACTTCTCGAGTGCGGTTTCTGATTTGACCCAGACGATCTTACTGGATGGTGATTTCTTCCCGGCATATTTTATGCGTGCGCTGATCCGTTGTAAACAGTTGGAGTATCAGAAGGCTGAACAAGCTGTCGAAACAGATGTTGTTCCGGGTGATAATAAGCGTAAGGAGATTACTGCAGTAGATTATGAAGTGGTTAGAAAAGACTTGGATAAGGTGATTAATCTGGCTCCGGACTTTGTGTACGCATATTATAATCGTGCTAATGTTTCTGCCATGTTGAAAGATTACCGTGCCGCAATTATTGACTACGATAAGGCGATTGAGCTAAATCCTGATTTTGCGGATGCTTATTTCAACCGTGGACTGACTCATATTTTCTTAGGAAATAATAAGCTGGGCATTTCAGATTTGAGTAAAGCCGGTGAGTTGGGGATTGTTTCTGCTTATAATGTTATCAAACGTTTTACAGATCAATCGGAATAACATTTTTTTGATAAAAAATAGAAAACTCAAAAGATTTAGTTACTTTTGCGTTCAAATTATGAAAATATAACATCATCATATTATGATAAAGATAACATTTCCCGATGGCTCCGTTCGTGAGTATAACGAAGGAGTGAACGGTTTACAGATTGCTGAAAGTATCAGCTCGCGTCTGGCACAGGAAGTGCTGGCATGTGGCGTGAACGGCGAGACTTATGATTTAGGACGTCCTATTAATGAAGATGCTAATTTCGTTCTTTATAAATGGGATGATGAAGAAGGTAAGCATGCATTTTGGCATACAAGTGCACACTTGTTGGCGGAAGCTTTGCAGGAACTTTATCCGGGTATCCAGTTTGGTATCGGACCGGCTATTGAAAACGGATTCTACTATGATGTGGATCCGGGTGAAGCGGTAATTAAAGAAAGCGACCTTCCTGCCATTGAAGCTAAAATGTTGGAACTGGCTGCAAAGAAAGAAGACGTAGTCAGAAAAAGCATCGCAAAAACGGATGCTCTGAAAATGTTTGGTGATCGTGGCGAAACATATAAATGTGAATTGATTTCTGAACTGGAAGACGGACACATTACGACTTATACACAGGGTGCATTTACTGACCTTTGTCGTGGTCCTCACTTGATGACGACTGCTCCGATCAAGGCTATTAAACTGACAACTGTGGCTGGTGCTTACTGGCGTGGTCATGAGGATCGTAAGATGCTGACCCGTATTTATGGTATCACGTTCCCGAAGAAGAAAATGCTGGATGAGTATCTGGTGTTGTTGGAAGAAGCGAAGAAGCGTGACCATCGTAAGATTGGTAAGGAGATGCAGCTGTTTATGTTCTCCGAAACTGTCGGTAAGGGACTTCCTATGTGGTTGCCGAAAGGTACTGCATTGCGTCTGCGTCTGCAGGAGTTCTTGCGTCGTATCCAGACACGTTACGATTATCAGGAGGTGATTACTCCGCCAATCGGTAATAAGTTGCTGTATGTGACTTCGGGTCACTATGCAAAATATGGCAAGGATGCTTTCCAACCTATCCATACTCCGGAAGAGGGAGAAGAGTATTTCTTGAAACCGATGAACTGTCCTCACCACTGTGAAATTTACAAGAACTTCCCACGTTCTTATAAAGACCTTCCGTTGCGTATAGCTGAATTTGGTACGGTTTGTCGTTATGAACAAAGTGGAGAGTTACATGGTTTAACTCGTGTTCGTAGCTTTACGCAGGATGATGCGCATATCTTCTGTCGTCCGGAGCAGGTGAAAGATGAGTTCCTTCGTGTGATGGATATTATATCTATTGTGTTCCGTTCCATGGATTTCCAGAATTTTGAAGCACAGATATCTTTGCGTGATAAAGTGAACCGTGAAAAGTATATTGGTAGCGATGATAACTGGGAAAAAGCGGAACAGGCTATTATAGAGGCTTGTGCGGAGAAGGGCTTGCCTGCTAAGATTGAGTATGGAGAAGCTGCTTTCTATGGTCCTAAGCTCGACTTTATGGTGAAAGACGCTATCGGTCGTCGTTGGCAGCTGGGTACTATCCAGGTTGACTACAACTTACCGGAACGCTTTGAACTTGAATATATGGGTTCTGATAATCAGAAGCATCGTCCGGTGATGATTCACCGTGCTCCGTTCGGATCAATGGAACGTTTTGTTGCTGTATTGATTGAGCACACTGCCGGTAAGTTCCCATTGTGGCTGACACCGGAACAGGTAGTTATTCTGCCGATCAGTGAGAAGTTCAATGAATATGCAGAACAGGTGAAGATGTATCTGAAAATACACGAAATCCGTGCGATTGTAGATGATCGTAACGAGAAGATCGGTCGCAAGATTCGTGATAATGAAATGAAGCGCATTCCTTATATGCTGATTGTCGGTGAAAAAGAGGCTGAAAATGGTGAAGTTTCTGTTCGTAGACAAGGCGAAGGTGACAAAGGAACCATGAAATTTGAAGAATTTGCTAAAATTTTGAACGAAGAAGTTCAGAATATGATAAATAAATGGTAACTTTGCAGCCGTTTCAGAATAAAATATTTAGTATAACAATAAAAAGATCAAACTAGGAAGTAAACGTTTTTAATGAAGAATGACACTCTAAAAGGGCAATACAGAATCAATGAACAGATTCGTGCCAAGGAAGTTCGCATAGTAAGCGATGATATTGAACCGAAAGTATATCCAATCTTTCAGGCTCTGAAAATGGCTGAAGAAAAAGAATTGGATTTAGTGGAAATTTCTCCTAATGCTCAACCCCCTGTTTGTCGTATTATTGATTATTCTAAATTTCTTTATCAATTAAAGAAACGTCAGAAGGAACAGAAAGCGAAGCAGGTGAAGGTTAATGTGAAGGAGATTCGTTTTGGTCCCCAGACAGATGACCATGATTACAACTTTAAGTTGAAACATGCTAAAGGATTCTTGGAAGACGGTGATAAGGTGAAGGCTTATGTATTCTTTAAAGGTCGTTCTATCCTTTTTAAGGAACAGGGTGAAGTATTGTTGCTTCGTTTTGCGAATGATTTGGAAGACTATGCTAAAGTGGATCAGATGCCGATACTGGAAGGTAAGCGTATGACTATCCAGCTTTCTCCGAAGAAGAAAGAAGCTCCTAAAAAGCCTGCAACGGCCGGAGCACCGAAACCTGCTACTCCTGCACAAAAAGCAGAGAAGCCGGAAACGAGCGAAGAATAAGAAAAGGATGCGTAACGCGCAGGTATAGTGCGTTGCCATTATATATTTAATAATTTAAAAACAAGTAAGATGCCAAAGATGAAGACTAACTCCGGTTCTAAAAAAAGGTTTACCCTTACCGGAACAGGTAAAATCAAAAGAAAGCACGCTTTTCACAGTCACATTTTGACTAAGAAATCCAAGAAGAGAAAAAGAAATCTGTGCTACTCTACAACTGTTGATACAACAAATGTAAGCCAGGTTAAGGAACTCTTAGCAATGAAGTAATCAAAAGCGTAAAAGTATTATTAAAGTATTAACCGAATGCATTAGCCTGAAGTTCGCTGCGTGAAGTAGCGGCGCTAACATTCAAAAAAAGTAAAACTATGCCAAGATCAGTAAATCATGTTGCTTCAAAAGCAAGAAGAAAGAAAATTTTGAAATTGACCAGAGGTTACTTTGGTGCAAGAAAGAATGTATGGACCGTAGCTAAAAACACTTGGGAAAAGGGTTTGACTTACGCGTTCCGTGACCGTAGAAATAAGAAAAGAAACTTCCGCGCTCTTTGGATACAACGTATCAACGCTGCTGCACGTCTTGAAGGAATGTCTTATTCTAAATTGATGGGCGGTCTGCACAAAGCCGGTATTGAAATAAACCGTAAGGTTTTGGCTGATTTAGCTATGAATCACCCGGAAGCTTTCAAAGCTGTAGTTGCTAAAGCTAAAGCTGCTTAAGCATCAATAGTTTACGAGTTACAAAGTGTCAGTTACTAAGCTAGTAACTGACACTTTTCTTTGTACGCTCGGCATGAGCATTATCTAACGGGTGTAAGTC
>NZ_QSUR01000060.1:19463-20278 GCF_003439055.1 Bacteroides sp. OM05-10AA | reverse complement strand
ACACGAGTTGCCTGTTCTTTGGTCACACCTCTACGTGCCAGTTCAGAGGCTAGTTGTTTCTGTTCTTTACCCTGGCGGATGCCATCCTTGACATATTCAAGAACTTGGGAGTCGCTCATGCTTTGAGCCATTAAGGGAGAAAAAACTCCCAGCAACAGAATGAATAGAAATACGTTAAATTTTCTTCGTGTTGTCATTGGTGATTTTTGTGGATTCTACATAACCGATTGGCATATCTACACAAGCACAGCCAAGCATATTTAAACGAACGGCAATCTTACTCTTCCCGCCTACAGTCACAAGTTCGCCAACAAGTCCACTCAAAGGACCTTTTATGACACGAACTTTCTCACCACGCGCTAGTGGAGTATCATTCATACAGACTGCTTCTTCGGAATAATCGAGCATGAAACGGAAACGGGCCATCTGCTCGTCAGGAATAACGGCAGGAGTGCTCTCTCCACGCATCACCATATAACGGCTGACCGTAGAAAATGAAAGGACTTCCATACGTTCTTTTGGATTGACATGTACAAAAACCATCATTGGGAGTAAGACTGTATCAACCATCTTACGACGGTCACTCCATTGATGAATTTGTTGTTGAACGGGAACAAAAGAATCAATTCCCATCTTAGATAAACGCTCGGCAACTTTTTTCTCGTGATGCATTCGAACGAGTGCTACATACCAGCGTTTTGAGTGTGCTACGCCTTCCCCTGTCCCACTACTAGGCCCGGCATTTACTGATTTCGGTTTCGTTAAAATCATATTTTTTTACCCCATGTTCATCCGTTACTTCTTAGGTAACGGAA
>NZ_QSUR01000060.1:0-19453 GCF_003439055.1 Bacteroides sp. OM05-10AA | reverse complement strand
GTTACTTCTTAGGTAACGGACAACACACATATAGAATACACATCGCTGTGAAAAAAAGAAAAAAATCGATTATGAGGGAATATAAAAGCGGGCACCTAACATTCAATATAAAACATTCTTGAATTTAGGTAATAAAAAGCCTTTGAGCATGAAGATGTTATCCTTCATGTTCAGATAGATTTATGTTGCATATTTTAGAGAAAAAGGAAAAAAAGAAGTTTATTGTTTGTTTGCTATTAATATTTTTACCTATCTTTGTAGCGAATATAATTCCGTTACCTAAGAAGTAACATCAGCATTAAGTCCCTAATCCATAATGCTTTAACAATATTAATCAGAGCATTTTAAAATTACAAACGTAAGAATAATTCAATTTATTTACTTTTGTTCTTTCTTCCAATTCGAAACCCTTTAAATATATCTGTGTTGTTTTAATAGATTTGTGTCCTAGTGATTCGCTAATCATTTCGATAGGTACACCTCTGTACTTAGCAGTCGTAGCCCAAGAATGACGAAGCGTATACGACGTGACGGGCGAATGTAGCCTTAATTTTCTGGACAGGCTTTTCAACTCATTATTAAAACGTCTCAAAGCTGACTGATACTCACGATAGGCTCCTTCTTCATTCCGCTTGTACGCTCCGCTTAATATCCGGAAAAGATAATCAGGATAGCCAGAACTCCGGGCGTCAGATTTATTGTACAATCCCCCAATTGCATTCTGCGCTGACTCCAGCACTTCTATACTCATAGGAGTACCGGTCTTGGTACGATTGTACTTCAAAAGCCCCCGCTCCAGATTGGACTTTTCCAAATGGGCTAAATCAGAAAAAGGCATTCCACAAAACTGAAATAACAGATTGGCAATGGCCTGCGTCCGACGAAGCTTTTCCGATTGAGGATCTTTGTTTAATAGCATGTGAAGTTCGCCGATCGGGATAGCTTTCTTCTGACGTGTGTCCACCCCGGTAAAAACATCCCGGAACAAACCATGTACATAAGGAGCCTGATGCATATCGACACCACGATTGTAGATACTACGCAACATACGCATATACGTAGAAATCGTATTGGGCTTCAAACGGGAAGCCATCAGATAGTTGCTATACCTCTTTAGAGTTTCACGGTTTATCTTACTAAACGTGATGGATTGAGTTCCACAAAACTGCGAAAAAGAACGAATAGCGTGTTTATACACATGGGCCGTAGAATAACGACCCTCTTGTCGCAAACAATCGATGTAATTGTTTGCACAAATAGTAAATCGATTTTTTTCCATAAATTATAACTTATCTCATACGTGTTATTAAAAACGTGCGGAATATAGTAAGATTATAGATAAAATGAACCACGATTTTAAATTTACTTACTGTTTTAGATAGAATTTCGAATTATTTCTAAAAAAAATAAGTGAAGCCATGCAGTATTTTCAATAACCATGCATTTAACTTATAAAAGAGGGGAAAAAGGGAAATCAAACCATATATCATTAAAACCTACAACCTGAACTTAACAAGTGAAGTGGGGAAAAATAAAAAAAAGAGAGAGAGTTTTTTATACAACGTCCCCAAAAACGAGGAATCCCTGCCAATTTTCGAGTTGGCAGGGATTCATTTTTTATCTTCAAGAAGATAATCTTTTTACTTGCAGTATTTGGTTATCAATTCATCTGCGTTCGGATCACCCAATTCTTTCGCTTTCTTAAAGTTGCCGCAAGCTTCATCTGTCTTCTTCAGCTGTATCTGGCAAAGTCCCAATAAACGGTAAGCCTCACCATATTTAGGATCAGTCTTCAATATATTATTTAAAATCTGAATGGCTTCTTCATACCGTCCTACACGGAGGTTTACAACTGCATGCTCTGCCTGGTAGGTGAGGTCTGTCGGATTCATCTCGATGGCCTTGGCAATATCGTCTAAAGCGCGTTGAAACTGACGTGCTTTCAAAGCTGCCTGTTCGCGATAATAATAGAACACGTCGTTCACTTCTCCCTTGACTGCCGTATGGTAAGCATCATAATCGAGCATTGCATTTCGCGCCTGATCGGCATTCATATTCATCTGCGCACGTTCCAACAAATATGGAGCAAAGTCGGCCGTAATCGGTTGCGGGCAACGGGCAATACAGCTATCCATTAAGGCTACCACTTCTTTCGGATCCCCTTTCAGCAGTTCTTTCGTCTTGGCAGCACTAAAGAAAGTGGCCGGAGAAGCAATATTGCTGGTATTTACCTTTTCATAAGCAGCCAAAGCACCGGCATAGTCTTGTTGGGCAAACAGTATATCGCCTTCCATTTGAATGTAAATTGGCAGCGGATCAATAGCGATTGCCTGACGGACATTCTTCAAAGCGGTGTCATACGTCCAGTCTTTATAAGTTTTCTCCGGCTTCGATAATTGATAAGCATACATTAGCTTACCTATATTATAATATACATCATCTTTCTTCTGGGCTACTTTCAGAGCCTGATTAAAGTCGGCAACGGCTTTATCATACCAGGTCTGATCGTCTTTACCTTTAGATGCATAATAATTGGCACGACGGAGATAACCATCTGCATTGGCAGGGAACTGGCGGATGAAGTCATCCAACAGCTTTTCATAGTCCTCGCCCGAGAGGCTCGAAGAGGCCATGAACAGATACACTAATGCCTGATCCTCCGTTTCAGGTAAACCTTTCCGGATACCAATGCTTTTCAAGGCAGCGTCTCCCAAAGAAAGAGCACTGATTTTCTGCGACATGGCAAAAGCTGCTCCCGCCGCATAACAAGTAGTCACCGTATCGATACCGGATGATTTCTGCGCAATACCAAATACCTGACCTTCCGCATTCATCACCGGACAGCTCACCATCTTATCTTTCATATGCATGCTCAATGTATAATAATGGTATTCTCCGGCTACTTTGGAAACATCTTTCACCTTACCAGTAACGCAAACGATACTTTTTTGTGTAGAATAAGGAAGCATCCACGCATCGGCTCCTGTCGCCGGGGCTGTTTTAGCAACGACCAGCGCAGGCACTTTCTTCTCGGTGATAGCCACACGAAACTTAATGACATCATACATGTCATTCGCTCCAAGTATCAGGCTGACCGGCATCTGCTTGCCTTCGGAAGTAATCACTACCGCACGTTCGGCTCCTTTAAAAAGAGTATAATCTGATAAAGCCAATCCGTCTTCGGACACAAAGAATCCGTTTCCCGTATTCAGCATTTTATCATTCTTGTCATAAGTCACTATTGAGAAGACTGCACGTTTTGCCTTCTCTACCCATTTTGGGGTTTGTGCCATGCTTCCTTGTACCAGGAAGAAAAGCAGCAAAGGTAGAATTAAAATCTTCTTCATATCAGTCATTGTTTCTTTGTTTCACAGCTTCGTAAATCAGGATACCGGCAGCTACAGAGACATTCAGGGATTCGATAGTGCCCAGCATCGGAATTTTCACCCATTCATCACAGAGGGCAAGGTTTTCATAAGAAACTCCTGTATCCTCCGCTCCCATTATGATGCAGAGGGGACCTGTATAATCGGCCTTGGTATAGTCATAATCTCCTTTTTCGGTAGCAGCCACAATGCGGAAACCACTATCTTTCAGATATTGCAGAGTCGAACGGAGGTTCTGTTCACGGCATACCGGAAGAGTATGTAGCGCTCCTGCCGATGTTTTCACGGCGTCAGCATTGACCGACGCACTACCCCGGACAGGAATAATCACGGCATCGACAGCCGCACATTCGCAGGTACGTGCAATCGCCCCGAAATTGCGTACATCGGTCACTCCGTCGAGCATAACAAAAAACGGATTTTTTCCTTGCTCAAACAAGAAAGGAACAAGATCCTCCGCTTTCTGATAAGTCACAGAAGAAATGAAGGCGATCACTCCTTGATGATTTTTCCGGGTAATACGGTTGATACGCTCTACCGGAACACGCTGAACAGGTATCAACGTACCTTTCAAAGCTGCAAAAAGCTCCTTGGAAAGATCACTTTGAATATCTTTCTTCACGAGGATCTTATCTATCTCTTTTCCAGCCTGAAGGGCTTCTATCACGGCACGAACGCCGAAAATCATTTCACTTTTATCTAACATCTGGTTGATTTACTATTTTACTATTTACTATTCACTATTTATCAGTTACGGGCAAGCAGGGATTTGGCATTGCTAAGGGCAGCTTCGGTCAGAGTGGCACCACTAAGCATGTGAGCTATTTCCTCTACCCGTTCTTCGTCAGTGAGACGGCGGATATGGCTGTTGGTTTCCGTATCGCTATCTTTCTTGTATACCTTATAATGAGCACGCCCACGGGCAGCAATCTGCGGCAGGTGGGTGATACTGATTACCTGACGGTTGCGGTCGCCCATCTCCTGCATCATGTCCGCCATACGGTCGGCTATTTCACCGGAGACCCCGGTATCTATTTCATCAAATACGATGGTCGGCAGCTTGACGGCTCCGGCAATCATTGCCTTGATAGAAAGCATGACACGAGCGATTTCACCTCCTGAAGCTACGGAAGAGATATTCTGCAAGGTGCCGTTCTTATTGGCGGAAAACAGGAAGTTGACTGTATCTTCTCCTTGCAATCCCGGCTCTTTCTTCAGTCCCATTTCTATCTGGAAACGAACATTCGGCATTCCTAATGGAATCAACCGGACAGCCAGCTGTTTTTCTACTTCACGAGCAGCTTTCGTACGGGCTTTGGTCAGCACTTCTGCCTGTTGTTTCACTTGTTTATATTGTTCCTCTTTGCGAGCAGTCAGTTCGGCGATACGCTCATCATAGGAAGTGATGTCCGACAATTTGCTGCGGTATTCATCCGTTAGCGCTATCAATTCATCAAGGGTTTGTACCCGATGTTTCTGCTGTAAGGAATAAATCAGATTCAACCGTTCATTCACTTCGTCCAGACGGACCGGATTGAATTCAACGGAGTCACTTTGTAAAGAGACTTCGTGCGAAATATCTTTCAGTTCGATATAAGCGCTCTCCATACGTTCGGTAAGTTCCTTGGCCGGCTGATATACTCTTTGCAGATTATTCAGTGTATTCAGACTGTCTTTCAGATAAGAAAGCAAGCCACCTTCATCCGAAGCAAACGACTGCTCCACCCGGTAAAGTCCGGCTTTTATCTCTTCTGCATGACTTAATGTTTCAGCTTCCTGCTCCAGTTCTTCCTGTTCGCCTTCCACCAAACAGGCTTCTTCGAGCTGTTCGAGTTGGAAGCGGATATAATCTTCATCGGAGCGACTTTTCTCTGCCAGTGACACTAATTCAGCGAGTTCGCGATCTGTCTGTTTCCATTCGTCATAACACAGATGATATTTCGCCAATGCAGCGTCATTATGCGCCAGAATATCAAGCACATTCAACTGAAATCCTTCTTTATTAAGCAGCAGATTCTGATGTTGCGAATGTACATCTATCAGCTGTTCGCCCAGCTCTTTCACTTGTGCCAACGAAGCAGGAGTATCGTTGATGAATGCCCGGCTCTTACCGGAAGACTGCACTTCACGACGCAAAATGCACTCTTCATCATATTCCAACTCGTTTTCTTCGAAAAACGGACGCATACCATAGGCAGATATATCGAAACGTGCCTCTATGATACATTTGGAAGCTCCGTGGCGAATCGCTTTCACATCGGCACGCTGTCCTAACAGGAGTCCGATAGCTCCCAGAATAATTGATTTTCCGGCTCCCGTTTCACCTGTTATAACGGAAAAGCCTGTTTCAAAACTGATATCCAGTTTTTCTATCAATGCGTAATTCTGAATGTATAGTGAACGTAACACCTTCTATTTTAATTAAAAATTAAAGATTAAAAATTAAAAACCGGGAGACAGGGTGGCTACCAGACGGTCGATGATGTCTTGGGCTACTTCCGTCTTCGGCTTCAGAGGATAGTCTGTACGACCTTTCCTGTCAATGATACTTATTTTATTGGTATCATGGCGAAAACCGGCTCCAGCATCATTCAACGAATTGAGCACAATAAAGTCGAAGTTTTTGCGTTCGAGCTTTCCTTCGGCATTCTGCTGCTCATTATTGGTTTCGAGGGCAAAGCCAACCAATAACTGATTTTTCCCTTTCAGTGCTCCTAAATTGGCAGCGATGTCTTGTGTTGCCTGAAGATGGAGGGTTAGTTCCTCTTCTTTCTCCCGCTTAATCTTCTTGTCGGCCACTGTTTCCGGACGGTAGTCGGCTACTGCCGCACAAAGAATACCTGCATCAGCATCTGGAAAATAGATCTGTGAAGCCGCATACATTTCTTCTGCTGATTCCACATCTACACGCCGGATACGGGAATGTTTCGTTTTGAGCTGCACAGGACCTGTTATCAATGTCACCTGCGCTCCGCGACGGGCACATTCTTCTGCCAACGCAAATCCCATCTTTCCGGAAGAATAATTGCCTATGAAACGCACCGGGTCAATTTTTTCGTAAGTAGGTCCGGCTGTAATCATCACTTTCTTTCCGGATAGTTCATCACTCGAAGCGAAGAATTCATCCAATACCCGGATGATGTTTTCCGGCTCTTCCATACGTCCCTTTCCTACCAAGTGGCTGGCTAATTCTCCTGTTCCCGGCTCGATAATGTGATTACCGTAAGAACGCAGGATATCCAGATTTTTCTGGGTGGCAGGATGGGCAAACATATCGAGATCCATTGCCGGAGCAACAAACACGGGAGCTTTTGCCGAAAGATAAGTTGTTATGAGCATATTGTCGGCTATTCCATTGGCCATTTTACCGATAGTAGAGGCAGTGGCAGGTGCAATCAATACAGCATCTGCCCACAATCCGAGATCGACGTGGCTATTCCACGTTCCGTCACGCTGGGCAAAAAACTCACTAATGACTGGTTTGCTGGTCAAAGCCGAAAGAGTGATGGGAGTAATAAATTCTTTTCCCGCCGGAGTAATTACGACTTGCACTTCCGCTCCCTGTTTTATCAGTCCACGAATGATATAGCACGCCTTGTACGCGGCAATACTGCCGGTAATTCCAAGAATTATTTTTTTTCCTTTTAGCATTATTTTGTAATCAAATTACTCATTTCACGCAAACGGATTTTTGTCAATGCCGCCTTAGTGTTCAACGTGAAATCACTATTCAAAATCCAACTGTAATATCCGGGATCTTTCTTCAAAACCTCGGCTACAGACATTCCTTTATATTTTCCGAAGTTGAACACTTCCACCCCATTATCATCGTACACCATGCGTCCGGCAAAGTCTACATTCTTGCTGAAACTTGAATAATCTGCCAGGAACGCAATATCATTCTGAAGATCGGAGTAACGGTCAAGCTGTGCTTTCAGCACTTCGTAAGTGGCCCGTGTATCTGCTTCGGCAGTGTGTGCATCTTCCAGATTCTTGTCGCAATAGAATTTATAGGCAGCAGACAAGGTGCGTTGTTCCATTTTGTGGAAGATCACCTGTACGTCTACAAATTTGCGTTTCGTCATATCAATGTCCACTCCGGCGCGAAGGAACTCTTCAGCAAGGACAGGAATATCAAAACGATTGGAATTAAATCCTGCCAAATCGCAACCTTCAATGTCCCTGGCTATGTTTTTCGCCACTTCTTTGAAAGTAGGGCAATCGACTACGTCGGCATCATAAATGCCATGTATAGCAGAAGATGCTTCCGGGATATGCATTTCAGGATTGATACGTAATGTTTTTGCTTCTTCATTTCCATTCGGATATACTTTCAGATAGCAGATTTCAACAATTCGGTCTGTGTTGATATTGGTTCCGGTTGTTTCTAAATCAAAAAAAACAATGGGATTTTTCAGGTTTAATTTCATTTCTAATTATTTTTTCCACCACAGAGTAACACAGAGTTCTACAGAGCAATAAATACATAAAACACTCTGTGGAACTCTGTGTTATTTTGCAGTGATTACTATTAATCATTTAGCATCATCGGCATCAGCAGCATCAGCAGGTCTTCGTTTTCTTCCTGCTCTACCGGGATGATTACTCCGGCACGTGAAGGATCTGCGAGTTCGATGACTACTTCGTCTGCTGAAATATTGTTCAGGATATCGATGAGGAATGTCGATTTGAAACCGATGCTCATTGCTGCACCTGCATACTGGCAAACTTGTGTTTCTTCGGCAGAAGTAGAGAAGTCAATATCTTGTGCGGAAATCACAATCTGGTTTTCCTGCATACGGAGTTTAATCAAACTACTTGCCTGCGACGAGAAAATAGACACACGACGCAAAGCTCCTACCAACTGTTGACGGTCTACGGTCACTTTGTGCGGGTTGTTCTGCGGAATTACCGAGTTGTAGTTCGGGTAACGTCCTTCAATCAGGCGGCAAACCATCCGGTAGCTTTCGAGCATGAATACAGCATTGCGTTCATCGAATTCGATCGTCACTGTGCCTTGTTCTTTCGGCAAAAGATTCTTAAGCAAGGTAGCCGGTTTCTTCGGAAGGATAAAGGCTGCACGCTCGTTACCTTTGGCTGCCAATGTCTTGCAACGCACCAGTTTATGACCGTCTGAAGCAACCATTGTGATGTCTTCTGTGGTAATATCGAAATAAATACCGTTCATCACCGGACGAAGTTCGTCATCGGCAGTAGCAAACACCGAACGGTTGATACCTCCCAGAAGTACACTTGCCTCCATTTCTACACGGACTGCATTATCACCCAGTGTAGCCGATTGCGGGAATTCATCCGCATTCTGCCCCATCAGGCTGTATTTTCCGTTCTGGTACTGCACTGTTATTTCATAATTATCCGGATTGATTTCAAATGTAAGTGGTTGTTCCGGGATTTCTTTCAGTGCATCAAGCAATGTTTTCGCTACTACGGCAAAACGCCCGTTTGTATCGCTTTCATTCACTTCTACGGTAGTCACCATCGTTGTTTCACTGTCGGATACAGTCACAGACAATGTTCCGTCTTCCAATTCGAAGAGGAAACAATCGAGAATTGGCAGCGCATTTTTTGAATTAATCACACGGCTGATGGCCTGTAAATGGCTGGAAAGAGCAGTACTTGAAACGATAAATTTCATATATTTTCGTGTATTTAAGTTTTAAATGTTCTATCGCACAAAGTTACGAAAAAAGATTTGGGCTGCCCAATAAAACAAAAGAAAAAAACAGGCATTGTGTGAGGGATATTACTAAAAAATTGTAACTTCGCCCCAGAATTTAAAATTATCGCAATGGAATTTACAGGAAAAATCATCGCTATCCTCCAGCCCAAAGGAGGAGTTTCAAAAGCTACCGGCAACGAGTGGAAAGCGCAAGAGTTTGTTATCGAAAGTCACGACCAATATCCACGCAAAATGTGCTTCGAAGTATTTGGGGCAGATAAAATAGATCAGTTCAACATTCAAATGGGCGAAGAACTGACTGTTTCATTCGACATCGATTCTAACCAATGGCAAGACCGCTGGTTCAACAGAATCCGTGCATGGAAAGTAGAACGTGTCAGCGTAGGTGCCCCAATGGCTACAGGCGGTTCCGTTCCTCCCGCAGCTCCGTCGGCAATGCCGGAATTTACTCCGGGCGACGCAAAAGACGATCTGCCATTCTAAACCGAAAGTCATTCGTCGGACGAATAAGCATAAAAAAACTCCCGATAGAATTTAATTCTGTCGGGAGTTTTTTTTATAGAATGATTGTATATAAACCACGTTTTTTATTCTGATTTATATTTCAAAACAATATTGGGATATACTACTCCATCGGTACAGGCAAACTGGACAAAGAGTGTAAAATTACGGAAAAAGTCTGCATTGCGCAGGAAGAAATCCGGTACGAAACGGACGTGATTTTCCGATTGCCGGAACACGTGATCGAAATCCGCCATCAGCATAAAATGATATGAATCAGACAGGTGATCCATACCCGTCTGATAAGCCATTGCCCCATTAAGCACTTCCCCTTTATCCAGTTGGCGAATATAATGCGACAGGCTATCCTCATCCGGAGCGAGTAACAAACGTCCGCCATAAAATGCTGCATACACATCCAAAGTCGGTTCAACAAAACTGGTCAGTTGTTTAAACAATGTTGTTTGAGGCAACCGATAGACCAAGTATGCCTTATTTACAGTATAACAAAAAGTAATACGAGGAGTTTTTCTTCCTTCATCTGCCGGAGCAGTATTGACAAAGGCACGAAGCATCCTTTCAGCTTCCGTCACATCTGCCACAGACAGGCTCAAGACTGCCGCTGCATCCTGCAACGTATCTTCACGCTGGAAGAGACAGACAACCAGGTCTTGCCCGGCATTTTCCATCAGATAGCGGGAAAATTCCTTATCTCTATTCTGCACTTCACTCGTGCGGACTGCCCCGTTCTGCTCCTGCGCATTTCCATAAGAAAGCAAAGACGCCCAGTCCGTAATCCCCTGTCTGCTAAAATAGAAAGCAGTGGAGGGTAGTGCTTCACCCGGGAAGCCTTTGACTGATTGCTGCTGGCGAAGTTGGTTTATAAATGCAAAGCAAGTGTCTGCATCATGTGTGATGCCGGAGAAATAGATAAAATCATCTTTCATCTTCATGTCAAATTCCGTCCATCCCATCATCCCTTTCATTCGGGCATAGATTGTGGCGGTCGCTGCACTTTTTTTCGGAGCACGCACTCCTGTAAAAGTAGGATCATCTGCCAATGATTTGTCACTCTTATATGCATCAATAACGTTTTCAATCAGTTTTTTCTGAAAACTTAACGCCATAAAATCAGACGTCAGATAGCAGGCTAGAAAATCACCATCTGCCATCGGGTAAATGATTATTTCCTCTCCTTTGTAAACAAACGTTTTCGGTGGATAAAGCGAAGATATATATTTACGCACAAACCTGTTCACCAATTCCTTATCCCCATTTCCCAATCTGCAATAAAGTACCTGGTTCCGTTCGTTATCCGGTTCGTGGAAACTAATCAGCATCTGATTCATTTGCCGACTCAAGCCATGGGGAGTATCTTCCGAGAGGGCATAAAGGCTTTGTTTCAGATAAGAAAAAAGTTTGGATACATAAAGATATTGCTGATTTTTACTACAAGTCAGATCATCGACCTCCGCTACAAACTCGAGCACATCATCGGTAACAAATACGGCTGAAGTGGTGGATGGAACCAGTTCATAAAGATCAAAATCTTTCTGCCCTTCGGCCGCCGACAGTCTAAAAAAAGAGTACAATGCGAAACCTGAGCACAAAAGTACAACAGAAGATGTGATCGCTATTTTCACTATCGTACGAAGTTTCATAATATTCGCTGTTTATCGGCTAGGTGCAAAAATAATAATTTCTACAAAGAAAACAAAACTTTTGCTAAAAATTTCACCGATAATCAAAGATAGATATCCAATCCGTCGAATGCCAGGTGAATATTTTCCGGAAGGCTCTTTTCAACCTCCGCATGCAAGCCCATATCATGACTCATGTGTATAAAGTACGTCTTCTTTGCCTGAATGCGCTGCGCCACTGCCAATGCTTCTTCCAAATTCTGATGAGTAGGATGCGTGGCAATCCGAAGTGCATTCACTACCAAAACATCTATTCCCGCCAATTGTTCATAGGATTCTTCGGGCATGGTCAGCATATCAGTGATATAACCTAATTGCCCGATACGATATCCCAGAATAGGCAATCGGCCATGCATCACACGTAAAGGAAGTACCTCCGTGTGGTTAACAGAAAAGGCCTGCCCCACCGAGATTTCCTGCAAAGGAATGTCAGGAACTCCCGGATAACGATGGTCAACAAAGCAATAGGGCATACGCAAGCGCAAGCCTTGCGCCACATAATTTTCCGCATAAATAGGCACTGAACCAAATCGGCAAAACGGACGCAAATCATCCAACCCACCCACATGGTCATAATGTTCATGCGTAATGAGCACACCATCTATCTTCTCAAAAGGAAGATGCAATACCTGTGTCCGGAAATCCGGACCGCAATCTATCAAAATCCGCGCATCATCTGTCTCGACAATAGCAGATGCACGCAATCGGTTATCTTTCGGATCGGTAGAAGTACAAACCGGACATGTACAGCCGATTTGGGGGACTCCCGTCGATGTTCCACTTCCAATGATTCTTACTTTCACTTGTTTAATTGAGAATTGAAAATTGAGAATTAAAAAATAATAGTTGAGAATGAGAAATTTGGAATTGAGAACGAAAAAAAGAAAGGTTATAGAGTATTTCTACACCTGAACACTTTTCATTATTCATATAGCTATTCTTCATTCTCAATTTTTACTTCTCAATTTATTAAGTTAACTTCGGGATGAATATCAATGCCGAACTTCTCACGGACAGAGGCTCGAACTGCATCTGAAAGCGCAAGGATATCGCTACCTTTTGCTCCACCAAGATTCACTAACACCAATGCTTGTTTATCATGCACGGCAGCCGGGCCTAAAGCCTTACCTTTCCAGCCGCATTGGTCGATCATCCATCCTGCCGGAATTTTTACCCGACCATCCGCCAGTTCATAGTAAGGTATCCGGGGATATTCCTGCTGCAGGGCTTCCAGTTTTTCTTTCGGCACAATGGGATTCATAAAGAAGCTGCCGGCATTCCCCATTACCTTCGGGTCGGGCAACTTGCTCTCACGAATATCAATTATCACTTTCCGTACAACAGAAAGCGTCAATACTGGATATTTTTCAAGCTCCTGACGAATGGTTCCATAATCTAACGTATAATGTTCTTTTTTACTAAGTCGGAAACGGACATAGGTAACAAAAGCCGACTTGTTTTCCGGGCGTTTAAAGATACTGTTGCGGTAGGTATATCCACACTCTTCCACCGAATAAACGCGTTCTTCAGCTTGAATGTTCACCGTTTCCACAGCTGTTATCAGATCTTTCACTTCAACACCATAAGCTCCGATGTTCTGTACCGCGCTCGCTCCGACCTCACCGGGAATGAGTGACAGGTTCTCCGTTCCATACCATCCATGTTCTACGCAATATGCAACGAAGTCATCCCATACTACCCCCGCTCCCACTCGTACCGATACAGAGTGTTCATCTTCCTCCGTCACTTCGATTCCTTCAATGCGGGAATGGAGTATCAATCCGTCGTAATCTTTGGTAAACAGCAGGTTACTGCCGCCACCAATATGCAAAAAAGGTGTCACAATGGCACCTTGCACAATCAGCTTCTTCAGTTCTTCAACCGAAGAATATTCTAAAAAACGAGTGGCACTGACATCGATGCCGAATGTATTGTAGGGCAAAAGAGAATACATATATTTTTAGTTATAAGTTATACTGTTATAGTGCGTCGTAACCTGTATCAGATACTTGTATCTTCAAACTTATACAATTCCCATTCTCCGGCTTTCCGGCGGAAATAAAGGATATTGGAAAAACCATTCCCGATACCTTTCAACGCCAGGATTTTCGTGGGCGAATCATCGTCATTCCGCTGTCCGTAATTAATATTAGAAAGGCGGTCGACAGGAAGTACCGGCTTGAAGGCAAACCACTGATTAAGGTCGAGGGTTGTCTCCAGAATAGAGAAATCATCGTCCGGATCGGTGGTTACAAAAGCCAACGGCTCCCGCACACGCTGACTCTGAAAAAGACTATCCGTTGCAAAATGTCCGAAAAACTCAACAAAGTTTTCATTATCACTTTGCTCAATGGGCCGCAGGTTGATTGCCTCCAGTATCCATGCACCTTTGATACGTTCAAAATAGTATCTTTTTACCATTCGTGTTTTCACGAACATCCACTCTACCTGCACAGAAGTGAGGGAAGTATCTCCTACTAAATCCATGTCTTCTTCTCTATCAAACAGCAGTGTATAATAATGCTGCTTGGTAAACAAGTCATCATGCTTCCAGTTGCGTTCCTCGATGTTTGACTTCTTATCTCCATTGTAGTAGGGCAATGGAAATTTTACACGCTGACGCTGTAACACATCATCGGAAGCAAAATTGTAGATAAAATCATCGAAAGATTCATCTGCCTGTATAGGCTGCGGATCTTCCGGCGATTTATCATGGTGGCTAGAATCGGCTATCTGCCGGATTGAATCCACCTCTTTAGTAATAGATGCGAAGGGGTCAATATTTGCTTTCTTGTTTCCACAAGAGCTCAATATACCGAGCAGTATGACCCCTGCAATTAGTTTTTTCATTATTTCAGTTTCTCTCTTAACTTTTCAAGCATATCCACCGTCATGCTTTCCAAATTGTAGGCCGGCTTCCATCCCCACTCTTCACGAGCACAGGTATCATCCAGACTATCGGGCCAGCTATCGGCTATGCGCTGTTTCAAAGGATCTATATCATAGATCATCTCAAACTGCGACACATGCTTCTTGATAGCCTGATATATCGTTTCCGGGTCGAAACTCATGGAAGCGATATTGAAAGCATTGCGGTGTATCAATCTTGCCGGATCGGCTTCCATCAGTGTGATTGCTGCATTCAGCGCATCCGGCATGTACATCATATCCATTAAAGTGCCTTGCTTAATGGGGCACACAAACTTTTCTCCTTTCACTGCCGAGTAGTAAATATCGACAGCATAATCGGTCGTACCTCCTCCCGGAGGGGTCACATTCGAAATAATGCCCGGAAAACGGACAGCACGGGTATCGACACCGTATTTATTAAAATAGTAATCACTCAACAACTCTGTTGTTACTTTAGTGACTCCATACATGGTACGCGGACGTTGAATAGTGTCCTGCGGTGTTTTCGTGTGAGGCGTACTAGCTCCAAACGAACCGATAGAACTCGGAGTAAACACTGCGCACCCTTGTTCACGTGCCACTTCCAGCACATTCCACAATCCATCGATACCTATTTTCCAAGCCAGCTTGGGTTTCGACTCGGCAACTACGGACAACAGAGCAGCCAAATTATAAATCGTATCGATGTGATACTCTTTTACTACAGATGCAATCGCCTCGCCGTCCGTTACATCAGCTATTGCCGACGGTCCCGACTCCTTTAATTCCCCTTTAGGTTCTGCACCCGGAATATAACCAGCTACTACATTTGCATTTCCGTAACGTTTCCGTAGCTCCATCGTTAGCTCCGACCCTATCTGTCCGGTAGCTCCAATAATCAAAATGTGTTCCATTTTTTCTTCTGACTTAGAATATCAAGCTTAAATAGTGCGCAAAGTAAGCACTTTTTTTTCAGATTTTAATCAAAAAGACATTGTTATTCCAAGAAAAATTGTGTCCTTTGCAATATAACTTAATCACCCAAACACTATGTACGGTAAAATGCAAGAATATCTCCGCCAAACATTGGCTGAAATCAAGGAAGCCGGACTTTATAAAGAAGAACGACTGATTGAAAGTGCGCAGCAAGCTGCCATCACTGTAAAAGGTAAGGAAGTATTAAACTTCTGCGCAAACAACTATCTAGGATTGTCCAATCATCCCCGATTAATCAAGGCTTCGCAGGAAATGATGAATAACCGTGGATACGGAATGTCGTCCGTCCGTTTCATTTGTGGAACACAAGATATACACAAAGAACTGGAAGCTGCCATCTCGGACTATTTCCAGACTGAAGACACAATTCTGTATGCTGCCTGCTTCGACGCTAACGGCGGTGTATTCGAACCACTTTTCTCTGAAGAGGATGCCATTATCTCGGACTCGCTAAACCATGCTTCTATCATTGACGGGGTACGTCTTTGCAAAGCGAAACGTTACCGTTATGCCAATGCTGACATGAAAGACTTGGAAAGATGTCTGCAAGAAGCGCAGGCGCAACGTTTCCGTATTGTTGTTACGGACGGTGTGTTCTCAATGGATGGCAACGTAGCCCCGATGGATCAGATTTGTGATCTTGCCGAGAAATACGATGCGTTGGTAATGGTGGATGAATCCCACTCTGCCGGTGTGGTAGGTGCCACTGGTCATGGCGTAAGCGAGTTGTATAAGACTCACGGACGTGTAGATATTTATACCGGAACGTTGGGTAAGGCTTTCGGCGGTGCACTGGGAGGATTTACCACCGGACGTAAAGAAATCATTGATTTACTCCGTCAACGCAGTCGCCCGTATTTGTTCTCCAACTCATTGGCTCCGGGTATCATCGGTGCAAGTCTTGAAGTTTTCAAGATGCTGAAAGAGAGCAATGCCCTGCATGACAAGTTGGTTGAAAATGTAAACTACTTCCGTGATAAGATGACGGCTGCAGGATTTGATATTAAACCGACGCAAAGTGCTATTTGTGCGGTAATGCTGTATGATGCGAAACTGTCTCAAATTTATGCTGCACGCATGCAGGAAGAAGGAATCTATGTGACAGGTTTCTACTATCCGGTAGTGCCGAAAGATCAGGCCCGCATCCGTGTACAGATTTCTGCAGGACACGAAAAAGCACATCTTGACAAGTGTATCGCTGCATTTATCAAGGTAGGCAAAGAGCTTAACGTATTGAAAACGGAATAACTTCGAAGCAAGGTTTCCTTGCGGAATCTATATTTTAGGCACGGATTACACAGAATACACAGACTTCACGTATCTTACACAGTTGCTTTATAACAAGCATCATTCTAAAAAACGTATAATACGTGAAATCTATGTAATCTGCGCCTAAAATTCTCTTTTATAAAATGAATTTTGAACCGCTACTTGACTATAAAAAATAGATTATGGAAGAACTGACTCTCACTACTCCTGCCCTACTTTTCTCGGCAGTTTCATTGATTTTATTGGCTTACACCAACCGTTTCTTATCGTATGCCCAACTTGTACGCCAACTGCGTGACCGCTACGTGGAGAATCCTTCGGATATCACTGAAGCTCAAATCGAGAATTTACGGAAACGGTTGAACCTGACCCGTACAATGCAAGGACTGGGTATTGCAAGCCTTTTTCTCTGCGTAGTCAGTATGTTTCTTATTTATATCGGACTGCAATTATTTTCTGCTTACGTATTCGGACTGGCACTGATTCTATTGATAGCTTCTCTAGGCGTATCTTTCCGCGAAATACAGATTTCCACCCGTTCACTGGAGATTTACTTGGGAACAATGGAGAAAGGGAAAAACAAGAAATAATACGGTTGGCATTCCCTTCCATTAGTTTTTATCAAGACACTACCCGGCAAGGAAGGATGACCGTAAAGCGACTTCCCTTGCCTACTTCGGATTTGAGTTCAATCCTTCCACCCAACTTTTCTATAATCACCTGACAAATAGAAAGTCCCAATCCTGCTCCCTGTGAGAATTCGTTCTGTTTGTAGAAACGGCTAAAAATCATCCGTTGTTCTTCGCGTGGAATACCTCTTCCTGTATCTTCTACATAAATTCGCACATGACCTTCATCCGGCAGATAAATATACCCTAATTTGATATATCCGGTTTCCGTAAACTTACTGGCGTTATTCAAGAAGTTTGTTAGAACTTGTATCAAACGCTCTCTATCCACATTAATTTCCAAAGGTATATTATCTACTTCTTTCAGGAATTCCAGGCGTGGAGCAATCAATACCTGGTGAGTCATATAAATGTCATCAATCAGCTCTCTCACCCTACATTTCTTGAATGAGAAAGACATATAGCCTGATTCGATACGGGAAAGCTCCAGAATATCGTTAATCAGTTTGAGCAGCAACTCGCTGTTCTTATTAATAGTACCGATGTATTCTTCGCGTTCTACGGAACTCAATCCATCTTCCAATGCCAGAATATTGGCAAAACCAACAATCGAATTGAGCGGAGTACGTATCTCATGGCTCATATTTGCCAGAAATGATTGTTTCAATTCTGCCTTTTCAGCGAGTAAGCGTGCAGCTTCCAGTTCCTCCTCACGGTCTTTTATATCCTGTATGTTGAGCAATAAACCTGCTGTTTTATATTCGCCACCCGGTAACTGTTTAGTAGTATAACGAAACTCCCACCACTGATATCCTTTGCCGTCGAAGTTACAACGCACCTGTACTACTTTCTTTTGGGCTGTTTTCAGATTTCTCCAGTTGAACTTCACGCCCTCCCACTGGTTGGGGTGAATAAAACTCACGAATTCTTTAAAAGAAAGTTGCCTGGGGGCTAATCCTAGGGAGTGCCAAAATGCATCTTCAAAAATAAAACGACCTTCATCCAACCTCCAAACATACGTCATTCCACCTTCAATGGCTAACGACAAAGTCTCCTTTTCATCAGCTAATGCAATAAGCGCCTGTTTTTTTCTCGTCTGTTCCCGAAGGTATAACCACCAAAGCGAAGCAAAGAGAAATGTCAGGAAAAGAACTAATGAAGCGACTAAAGTTCCCCATAGAAATGGATACTTGTCTCTGAACGGGATATTGATAATGCTATATTTTGCAGGAATACTTTCCTTGCCCAAGCCTATTTGTTTCATTGTATTCCAGTCTACGACATACTCTTTCCGACTTTCAACAATGGGTATATCCGAGGGGCTTGTGCCATGTAATATGCGAACGGCAGTTTTCACCTCTTCTTCTACCTGAATAGGCAGCGAAGTGATGTATCCACCCAACAACTTCTCACCAAACCCAAAGGCTTCATTAATGGCTGTCAGACTAGGACTACCACAGATACTCCCAATATTAATAGTGGTGTAATCACGTTTCAACTGGATATAACATTGATCGCGGTAACTCCTGTTCAAAACCCACATAAAAGTAGCATCCGAATGGTTTCTGGCATTACGCAAAGGAATAGCCATGAAGCGGGTATAGCCTTCTTCCTGCACCAAACGTATCTGTTCTTCAGGAGAAAGTTCTGGATTATCTATGAATCCGGTCACTTTATGTCCTTTAAACTGTTCCTTTGCATCTCTTCTGATTTGTCTGTCAATATAGGTAGTATCGAGCATGGTAAACAAACGAACGTGCTCACCGAAAAGCTCTTTTGCTACACTGATATTCTCATTAAAGGCTATCTTGTCGTGGAAACCTGTCACGTTGGGATGATGTTTCAGTAATCCCCAATTCGGATAATTGACACCACCAAAAACCACAGGCACTTCTTTCGCCAACTGAATTCCGCATTTCATCAATGAATAAGTAGCCTGGTCTTCATTCACCAGAATCACTTCCGGCCGCCAGTCTCTCGATACGGAATCAACCAGAAAGCGCATCCGTTCGAGTTCAGGTTCCTCCCAGTAGGATTCACAGTCTAAATAAACGGTACGAATATCAGCATCAATTTTCTCTTTTTCAAATTGCTCCGCTATCATCCGGTTAAATTCCGGATAAGCCGCATAAGTTTCCTCATAAGAGTGGACAACTAAAATACGTCGTTCCTCTTTTTGAGAACAACTACTCACCCCTAAAAGGAGCAATAAAGATAAAAGGAGCAATCTTATAATTCCTCTGTTCAAACCATTCATTTATAATAACTGGGATTAATTTCTCTCTGACTCGTAATACAAAGGTAGTTTATTTTCGAACATAAGCCAAATAAGTGAAAAAATCGAGTAGGAGGAAAACGAAGTAGTTTTCTTCCTACTTTCGC
>NZ_QSUR01000006.1:0-224481 GCF_003439055.1 Bacteroides sp. OM05-10AA | reverse complement strand
GCGAAAGTAGGAAGAAAACTACTTCGTTTTCCTCCTACTCGATTAAAAAGCATCCTCATAATTTTTGATGAGATCATTCGCTTCCTGAATATCATGTGGAGTATAGATATCGGTCATGAGTATACTGCTATGCCTTGCCTGATCGCGAACACTTAATGTATCATAATGGCGTAACATGTTAGTAATGCCAGTATCCTTGAGCGAATAAAACTTATATCGATCCGGGAATTTTAGGTCTATTCGTACATGGCGTGACCACCAATCTCTAAACATCTTTTCTGATTTTTGTTTCATTCCTGGTCTGAATCCGTCAGAGAATAAGAAGCAGTCATTTGGCATCTTAAAAATATTGAGATCCAGCATTAAATGAATAACTTTAGCTGGCAAGGTTATAGTGCCGTCTTTTTTATTCTTTGATATCGTGTCCGGAAGAAAAATTGTTTGTCTGGCCAAACTTATGTTAGAAAGTTTAAGTTTACTCATCTCGGTCGGTCGGACGAAACAGTAATATAGTATATAGCTGGCTAAAAGAAAATGAGGATTCTTTTCCTTGAGATATTCAGTCAGTTTGCTTAGTTCTTCCTTTTTAAGCTGTGTCCGGATCTTCTTTTTCCCTTTCCGGCCAATAGCACTAATTCCTTCAGTCGGATTTTTAGTGAGATAGTTTCGCTCGAGGCAGAAAGATGAGAACGATTTTAAGAATCCTAAATAATTATCCCGAGTAAATGCCGTGTTATCTCTGATGATATACACTTCTTCCAGGAGCATGACACAAAAGTCTTTGTTAAATTGATAGATATAGGTTATCGGAATTTCTCGCCCTTGATTGTATAGTTCCATGTTATGAAGGTAGGAGGAGTAGGATTTTAGAGTCTCCGGACGATAATTCCCATCTCGGAGCATCTTATAAATATAGGTACGGTACTTATCTGCGATATCCTTGAATAACATATAGGCGTTTCCCTGTTCTTGTTCTATCCAGGGGTTCCAGCCAAGCGAGAGTTTTTCAGATATCCGGATCATGTAGTCCTTCGCATACTTGCGACGCTCATTCGCTTTTTTTATAAAGTTCAGTTTAATTTTTTTTCTTCGCATCTCTCCTTTAACCGGATCGAATGCGTAAAAGTCAATGTACCAGTCTTTTCCAGTATGTAGGACAGGAGGAGTGAAACCTTGAATTTCCTTAAGTGAAGACATTTTTTTTTATTTGTTTTCGCTGTCTTGCGAGAACAAATCCGTTCTTACCCGCCGTCCCGATTTCGTCCCGGCTATTATTGAAAAATCGGGGATAACTTTCTGATAATCAGCTAGTTAACCCCGATTTTGTCGGAATGAGGCGACTCGAACGCCCGACCCCTACGTCCCGAACGTAGTGCGCTACCAACTGCGCTACATTCCGATTGCTTAAGAAGTGGTGCCACCAGGAATCGAACCGGGGACACAAGGATTTTCAGTCCTTTGCTCTACCAACTGAGCTATGGCACCTTTCTCGTTTGCGGGTGCAAAGATAAGTATATTTTTTAATACCGCAATAACTTAAAGGGAAATTTTTACCAATTTCTGACTCGTGGAAATATAAATGCATTTTTGTTAGAATAAATATGTAGATAAACAGCTATTTATGCGACATATTTTATAAATTTACGCACTGAAACGATCAAAACAATATAAACACTCTATTACTATGTCATCACTGGCGATTATTGTTATAATAGTTTTGTTAGCTGCCTTCATCTATATGTGGGCAAAGTGCCAGTCACTCCAGAAAGAGGTGCATTCGAAGGAAAACAAGGAGAATGAACTTAAAAAGTTGGCTCTGGTTTTGCAAAATATCAATGCTTACTTCTTATTGATTGACAAGGATTTTGTGGTTTGTGACACCAATTATTATTCTTTAAACCGTCTTCCGATTCAGGTAGGTGGAGTTACCAAAAGAGTCGGGGATTTGCTGCATTGTAGAAATGCGATTGCAGCCGGTGAATGTGGTCAGCATGAACAATGCAAACTATGTTGTATCCGTGCGTCTATCGGAAAAGCTTTTTACAAGAAAGCAAGTTTTAAAAATCTGGAAGCTTCCATGAAGTTATTAAGTGAGGATGAAACGAAGGTGACTCCTTGCGATGTATCGGTATCGGGCACTTATTTGAATATTCATGGTGAAGATTATATGGTGTTGACTGTTTATGATGTGACGGAGCTGAAAAATGCGCAAAGGCTGCTGTCTATTGAAAGAGAACATTCCATTTCTGCTGATAAATTGAAATCTGCCTTTATTGCTAATATGAGTCACGAGGTACGTACACCGCTAAATGCGATTGTCGGATTTTCCGGTTTGATGGTATCGGCTTCCAGTGAAGAGGAACGAAAAATGTATGCTGATGTTATTGCAGAGAATAATGAACGCTTGTTGCGCCTGGTGAATGATATTTTCGATCTTTCTCAAATAGAATCGGGAACAGTAGATTTTGTTTATACGGAGTTTGATGCCAATGATTTACTAAGAGAGTTGGAGGGAATTTTTAAGACGAGATTGAATAACTCGTCGGTGGAATTGGTTTGCGAGGCACACATACAACCTATAATGATGTATTCGGAACGGGAACGTATCATTCAGGTATTGTCCAACCTGTTACATAATGCAATGAAATTCACCGAATCGGGTGAAATTCGTTTTGGTTGCCGCCTGAAAGGAACGGAAGAGGTTTGCTTTGTTGTGTCTGATACAGGCATTGGCATACCGAAAGAGGAACAGAAAAAAATATTCTCACGTTTCATAAAACTAGATCGTGAAATGCAGGGGACAGGACTTGGACTGACTCTTTCGCAAACGATCATCCAAAATCTGGGTGGAAATCTTGAACTTGATTCGGAAATTAACTGGGGATCTACTTTCAGTTTTGTGTTGCCACGGGTGATAAAACCGGAACTGATAAAGCCACAGGCAATAAAGTAATCTCCAATCGCTGGGTATTGTATCTATTAAATGATGGTTGGCATACTTCTAAATAAGAGGGTCTGCAAAAATCCCTAAAATAAATTACCCTCACTACAACCGTGAAGTGCATCTCAAAGGTTTTATAACCGACTAAAGGGGAGCACTTCACTGTAGTGAGGGTAATTTTATAAGTTCAAGGCTGTTTGAATAGCCTCTTACTTTTTTGTGAACAGGATGAACACTTAGTCTTTACGACTTAGGTGCATCCTTATCTTTGTCTCCGGTTCCCGGAGATGCTTTGCCGGAAGTAGAATTTCCGCCGGATGTAGCAGAACTGCTGCTTGATGGAGTAGCACCGGAAGCGGTGGCACCAGAGGATGCCGCATCAGGAGCTGCTGCATTAGAAACGGTTGCACCAGGCTTAGCTGTACTTGCCCCGGTTGCTCCTCCTGTATGTGCAGAAGTTGCGGTAGGACGGGCAGCATTAGCGTTATTTGCACTGACATTGACAGTGGCAGGTTGAGCCTGAACTTCCCAGTGGAACGGTTCGAAATTGGAGTTTGGATCTACCCAAGACGGTTTCTTGGAAGCATAGATGATAAACGGAGCAACAACAACGATAATAGCACCGATAATCAGTACGGAGAACCAAACGGTGTTGCTACCTGTAGAGATCTGGCTGGGCGGGATGAAGCTGAGGATAAAGGCAAGCAATGATCCGCAGAAGCCAAGACCACCAACAAACCACATCAAACCGTTACCAGACTTACCAATACGGAATGGACGGTTGAGTTTCTTCATCTTATAACGCAATGCGATAGCTCCGGAGAACATCAACAAGTACATAATCAGATAAAGAATAACTGTCAGCTGTGACAGAATCTGATAGAAGCTCTGTACGGACGGCATAACGACGAACAACAGACTTAATACGGTTACAGCGATACCTTGTACGAACAGGATATTCTTCTGTACACCCAGTTTGTTTGTTTTCTGGAAGAACGGAGGCATATACCCCGCTTTACCTACGGCAAATATACCTTTTGACGGACCGGCAACCCATGTTAATACACCTGCCAGTACACCGAATGCAAGAGCGACAGCAATGATTGGTGACAACCAGGAAGCATGAATATATCTGAAATAGTTGTCGAAGCCGACAAGTAGACTTTGAGTCAGGTTGATATCTTTTGCAGGGATAATCACACCTAATGCAAAAGTACCCAAAACGAAGATCAACACTGTGATAAGTGCACCGATGAATACGGCTTTCGGATAGTTTTTGGAAGGGTTCTCTACGTCTTTTACGTGGATACCACCCATTTCCATACCGGCATAAAACAAGAAGATACTGGCAGCAAGAACAACATTATCAAAGTTGGTAAAGTCGGGGAAGAAGCTGCTGTTGAAATCCATATTGGAATGTCCGCCGCTTGCCAGATAAATGATTCCCAAGATAATCAACAGGGCAGCCGGGATAATTGTACCGACCATACCACCGATTTTGGCAACTTTACCTACCCAGCTCATACCTTTCAGGGAAATGAAAGTAGCCAGCCAGTAGATGATAAGCACTACGACGAGCGTGTAATACTTATTGTTTGCCAGTGACATGTCATGTACGTCATTCATTCCGATGAAAGCGATAGATACGGCACCAAACGTTAACACTGTCGGATACCAGATCGTACTTTCGATCCATTGTACCCAAATGGCGAGGAATCCCAGTTTTTTGCCGTAGGCTTCGCCTACCCACCGGAACACACCACCCTGCTTATCCTGAAACATCGCCGCCAACTCGGCTGCAACGAGCGATGTAGGGATTAGAAAGACAATAGCTGCAAAAAGATAATAGAAGGCCGAACTCATTCCATATACGGCCTCGGCTGGTAGTCCACGCAAGGATACTACTGCCGTTACATTCATGATAGCCAGGGTAAACACGCCCAGCTTCACTGCATTTTTAATATTCGCCATAAGTTAAGGTTTTAAGTGAAAAATATTTTAAAGTCAGTGTTATAACAACATTTTGCGCGAGATGTTTCCGCAATCTCTTTCAAAGTTCGTTAATTAACATCCCCGAAATGGGAGATTGTAACCTCGGATTTGCTTCTTCCGAAACAATCGCTTTCTTCGATTGTTTCTAAACAGTCTAAATTATAAATGAATCATTTTATTATAAACTAAGTAGTTATGAAATCAGCACTTTCAGATTTTATTTTCGGGAAAAAGGGGATCTATGGTATTCTTCACATTATTATATTAGTAATGTCCTTATTCCTGGTTATCAGTATCTCGGTGGATACTTTTAAGGGAATTCCTTTCTATACACAATCTTCTTACATGAAAGTACAGCTATTTATCTGTCTTTGGTTTCTTTTTGATTTTGTATTGGAGTTCTTTCTGGCAAAACATAAGGGGCGTTATTTGCGGACACATTTTATCTTTTTATTGGTGGCGATTCCTTATCAGAATATTATCGCTTATTATGGGTGGACATTTTCGGATGAGATCACCTATCTGCTCCGTTTCATACCTTTATTGAGAGGAGGATATGCACTTGCCATTGTGGTCGGCTGGTTGACCTACAATCGTGCTTCGAGTTTGTTTGTCTCTTATCTGACGATGTTGTTGGCAACGGTCTATTTTTCCAGTCTGGCATTTTTTGTGCTCGAGCATCGGGTCAATCCCTTGGTGAATGGTTATGGAGATGCTTTGTGGTGGGCTTTTATGGACGTTACTACCGTCGGTTCGAATATCATAGCGCAGACGGTGACCGGACGTGTGCTTTCCGTTTTGTTGGCTGCTCTGGGTATGATGATGTTCCCTATCTTTACGGTTTATATTACAAATCTGATTCAGCGATCCAACAAGCGTAGAAAACAATATTACGAAGAGGAGGAACTAGAGAAAAAGGCTTCTGAGAAAAAAGAGTTGGCAGAAAAAGCAGCCGTACAGAAAGCAAGTACATCATAATGTGCTTGCGGATAAGATGAAGAAAGCTGGTGGAGTGATAACGAATGTAAGGTGTTGAAAACCAAAGATGAATTACTTTTCTTGATAGCGTCGTCACTTTTCTTAACAGCATTATTACTTTTCTTTATAAGCATGGAAGGAAAAGGGGTGGAAAAGAGGTATTACTTTCTATCTTTGTTGAGAAGAGACAAGACACGACGCTGTTATAACCGTTATTGAATGAATCAAACTTTACCTTATCCGGGTTCATAACAGCTATCTCATTTTAATAACTAGAGTTGTTCAGGGGTAAGTTCAATTTGTAGCATTTGAAAAATGATGCCGTTTGTATTGAAACATTGGCGGGAAATCAAGAGGGTAAGGGGAATAGAAAAAGGTTACTATCAATAGATAGTAACCTTTACCTTTCTTATAAAAGAGATTGAGAGAATTTTAGTCAACAACGGTAATATGGTTGTTGCTAAATACATTCAATTCCAGCTTGTTCATGATGTATTGAATAGCTAACTGCGCTTTCACGGAGTTGCCCGAACCATCCAAAGGAGGAGCAAATGCGGCAATACCGAACTGTCCGGGCAGTACGCCCATCACACCACCACCTACACCTGTTTTAGCAGGAATACCGGAAGTGTACATCCAGTCGCCGGTATGTTCGTAGAAACCTACGGCGGCAATCATGGCAGTGATTTTAGGAGCCAGGACGGCATCAAAAACTTCTTTTTTAGTCACAGGATTCACACCACCGTTGGCGATTGTACCGGCTGCGATGGAAAGCTGCAATGCAGTAACTCCCAATGAACACTGGCGGGTATAAAGGTCTAATGACATATCCGGGTCATCATAAATCCGATTGTAATTCTTCAGCAGCCATGCGATAGAACGGTTGTTGAAGTTGGTGTCCGATTCCGACTTGTACAATTCATCAATCAGTTGCGGGGCACTGCCGCATAGGTCTGTCACATTTCCTACGATGGCATCCCATTTCTTGGCAGAGTCACCGATAGGTTGCACCATACTGCAGGCAGAGATGGCTCCGGCATTTACCAGTGGGGTAGACGGATGATCGTTCTCCAACAAGATAGCGATGATTGAATTGAAGGGCAAGCCTGTTGCGTCGGCTCCAATCTTGTCCAGAATTTCTTTAGCACCGTATTGACGCAGTGCCAGGATAGCCGTATGTACTTTGGATACGGATTCTATACCGAAGCGATAGTCAGTATCTCCCACATGGATGGTCTGCCCGTTGAGCAGGCAGACACTGATTCCAAAGAGATCTTTGTTGACATTTGCCAGATAAGGAATATAGTCGGCATTCTTGCCGCCGGTATTGGTCTTTACCTGATCGTATGCCTCCTGTACCACTTCTTTCAATTGAGCGAGTGTTACTTTTTTATCCATAGATCATTTTATTTTTTTACGGTTTTACGACGACCACCGTGGTTGAACATCTTGACTTCTACCGGAAGATTCTTTTCTTGAGCCATACGGGTAGGAGTTGGATATTCCAGTTTTTCCAGTTCGGCGATGGCATTGTTGATGTCGCCCAGAAGCATATCTGCCATGTCACGGCTGAATCCCTGACGAACAACGACACGCATCACTACATAATCTTCCAGTTTAGAAGGCAATGTATAAGCAGGAACCATCCAACCATGTTGAGACAGTTTATCTTGCAAATCATACAAAGTCCATTTGGCGCTCTTTGCATATTCCGGTTTCAGATACCAGATGAATAGCGGGTTCACAACATCTTCTGAGTAGTTAACGAACGGAACCATCTTGGCTATTTCACTATGGATATATTTGGCAATTTGCAGGGAGTTGTACTGCACTTCTTTGTAACCCTGGAATCCTAAGCGGATGAATTGATAATATTGTCCCAGAATTTGTGCGGCCGGACGAGAGAAGTTCAAACCTACCTGTGTAATGTTGGCGCCCAGATAGTTGACGCTGAATGACATTTCTTCGGGCAGATATTCTTTGCCTTTCCAACAAACCCATCCGAGTCCCGGATATACCAAACCAAACTTGTGGCCGGATACGCTGATAGAAAGTACCCATTTCAAACGGAAGTCCCATTTCTTTTCCGGATACAGGAACGGAAGGATGAAACCACCACTGGCGGCATCTACGTGGATAGGAATGTCATAACCGGTCTTGGCATTGTAAGCATCCAGAGCTTTATCCAATGCTTCGACATCATCATTCAGTCCAGTCCATGTAACACCTTGAATCGGTACGATACAGATGGTGTTTTCATCACACATTTTCAAAGCTTCTTCGGGGTCAAGAGTGGTTTTTTCAAGTGTCAAAGGCACTTCACGCATTTCAATCTGCCACAACTGTGCAAACTTTTCCCAAACAACCTGGAAACCTGTAGAAATAACAAAGTTTGGTTTATCAAATGGTTTGCCCTGTGCTTGTCTTTTCTTACGCCAACGCAACCAGGCAGCTACACCACCCAACATACATGCTTCTGAAGAACCGATAGCCAAAGCACCTGTTTTCCAAGTATCTTTTTCAGGAGAGTTCCACAAGTTGGCAACGATGTTGATACATTTACCGTTCATCACAGCGATACGCGGATATTCTGTTTCATCAATGTAGTTGATGTTGATGGCCTCATTCATCAGCTTGGTTGCATATTCGTCCATATAAGTGGTAACGAAAGTAGCCAGATTCAAACGGGGCTGAGTTTGAGCAAATGTTTCATCTTTCACCATTTGATAGGCGACTTCAGGAGTAGTAGGTCCATCAGGTATTTTCTCTACCGGAGAGGGTTGTAACATTCTGTCTGAACCAAATACATCGGTTTTTGCATCACCTTTTCTGAAATTTAAATCTTCCATACTAATTTGTTTTTTTAAAGGTTTAGGGCGATGGGGATTTTCCCCGTCGAATTTCCCACAACAACAGCAGATAGGTTTGAAAGTTTCCGGCTTTTACATTATTTGGCGTTTATTAAGGGGCGGGTTTTCCTGTATGGAAGAGCTTCCCGGCACATTGGCAGATCTTGCTTTGACTTCCTCCTAACAAAGGAACATTCTCATCGCAATGAGAAAAAATTCTCACTACGATGAGAAATTATTCTCATTACTATGAGAATTTTTTCTCAAAGGGATGAGAATGGTTTGAGAATAGAATCCTGCTCGTAGCACCTTGTAGCATCATAATCCACTGATAACGGTTGACTGTTTTTTTATCTTATTCCTGAATTTTATTGATTCAAAGAATGGTTTTGATGCTTTTAAAGCAATAAAGTCCGGATATACGTCTTTTGAACTTTATAAGAAGACTATTGTTTTCTTCAAACCTAAACTTTTAACGAATAAGCATTATGAAGATACAGACGGGACGGGGAACAATTCCTCTTATTACTTTAATTGCCATCTGGTCTATTTCGGCATTGACTTCATTGCCGGGACTGGCTGTTTCACCTATATTGGGTGATCTTACGAAGATATTTCCGGAAGCTACGGATCTGGACATACAGATGTTGACTTCGCTGCCATCACTGCTCATTATTCCTTTTATATTGCTGGGTGGTAAACTGACAGAGAAAGTCGATTATGTCCGTGTATTAAAAGTCGGACTCTGGCTTTTTGCCGCGAGCGGCATTTTGTATCTGATTTCCAATCGAATGTGGCAATTAATTGTGGTAAGTGCTTTGCTCGGTATCGGTTCCGGTTTGATTATCCCTTTATCTACCGGATTGGTTTCCAGATACTTTGTAGGAACCTATCGGGTGAAACAGTTCGGATTAAGCTCCGCTATTACTAATTTCACGTTAGTGATAGCAACTGCCGTAACGGGCTATCTTGCAGAAGTCAGCTGGCATCTGCCTTTCCTTGTCTATCTCCTCCCATTGATTTCCATTCTGCTGGTAGGACATTTGAAAGAAGACCGGACGGGAGAAGTCGCTTATACACCCTCTCCTTCCTCTTCTGCAGATACTACAAAAGACAACGAAGCCTCCGAACAATCTACTTCCATAGATATAGGAGGTAGCAAATACGGTATTCACATCAAACATCTGATAGAGTTGATGCTCTTCTATGGCGTGATAACATATATCGTGGTAGTAGTGATCTTCAATCTACCTTTCTTAATGGAAAAGCATCACTTTTCCAGTGGCAATTCCGGATTGATGATTTCGCTTTTCTTTCTGGCCATCACCGCTCCGGGTTTTTGTCTGGACAAGATTGTAGCCCTGCTGAAAGGGCGTACAAAAGCATACAGCCTCCTGTCTATGGCATTGGGACTGTTGCTAATCTGGATAGCTCCGATTGAATGGCTGATTATTCCCGGATGTATCCTGGTTGGCTTGGGATATGGCATTATTCAACCTATGCTTTATGATAAGACCACCCAGACCGCACTGCCGCAAAAGACCACATTGGCTTTGGCGTTTGTGATGATGATGAATTATCTGGCTATCTTGCTTTATCCCTTTATTGTCGATTTTTTCCAGTGGATATTCCATACCCAATCACAGGAGTTTCCTTTTATCTTTAATCTTCTGATAACTATTGTTACTCTTTTCTGGGCATATCGGCGCCGTAATACCTTTTTGTTTAACGACCAATTAAAATAGAAAATGAAGAATAAGAAACTCGAAGCCAATCTTAGTATGGCTGTCTCGAAAGTATTTAGCGGTTTAAATATGAATGCCTTAAAGTATCTTCTGCCTTTGTGGATGAGTCCATTGACAGGAGCCACGCTTCGTTGCACATTTGCAGCAGCTGCTTTTTGGGTGATCGGGTGGTTTATGCCTCCGGAGAAATCGTCAACCAGAGATAAATGGCTCCTCTTTCTGTTGGGGGCTTTGGGACTTTACGGTTTTATGTTTCTCTATCTGGCCGGATTGAGTAAAACAACTCCTGTCTCCAGTTCCATATTTACCAGTCTCCAGCCTATTTGGGTTTTTCTTATCATGATATTCTTTTATAAGGAGAAGGCGGGCGCTAAAAAAATAATAGGAATTTCTATCGGTCTGATAGGAGCGTTGGTTTGCATCCTAACCCAGCAAAGCGATGATTTGGCCTCTGATGCTTTTACGGGGAATATGCTTTGTCTTCTAAGTTCTGTGGTGTATGCTGTCTATCTGATTCTTAGTCAGCGCATCCTCACGGCCATTGGAGCGATAACGATGTTGCGATATACCTTTTCCGGTGCTGCCGTGTCTGCCATTATAGTCACGTTTATTACAGGATTTGATGCCCCGGTATTCTCCATGCCGTTCCATTGGACGCCTTTCCTTATTCTGATGTTCGTATTGATTTTCCCGACCACTATCAGTTATATGCTGCTGCCTGTCGGTTTGAAATATCTGAAGACAACGGTAGTCGCTATCTACGGTTATCTGATTCTGATTGTGGCGACTATTACCTCCCTTGCTCTCGGACAAGACCGTTTTAGCTGGACGCAGACGTTTGCAATCATTTTTATCTGTATTGGAGTTTACCTGGTTGAAGTGGCCGAAAGTAAAGAAAAGTAAAGAAAAAAGGCATTCCATCACGGAATGCCTTTCATTATTTCATCATCATGTTTTATAGAGAGGAGTTGATTGCTTGCGCTATGGACTTGAATTCTTCATCCGACAATTTCAGTTTCGGATTCGAAAACAACATATCCGATTCCTTTTGAATAGGAATTAAATGAATATGTGCATGAGGTACTTCCAGTCCGATAACAGCTTCGCCTACCTTTTGGCAAGGGAATGCTTTTTTAATGGCACAGGCTACTTGCTTTGCAAACACATGCATAGCAGCCAGGTCTTCATCGCTCAAATCGAAAATATAGTCTACTTCCTGTTTGGGCACTACCAATGTATGTCCCTTTACCAACGGATTGATATCGAGAAAAGCAAAAAACTTGTCGTTTTCCGCCACCTTGTAGCAGGGGATTTCTCCTGCGATGATTCTACTGAATATTGTTGCCATAACTTTTATTGATAAATTAAGGCAAGCCCCACACGGAGACCTGCCTTTACGTTAAATTGATATGTTTACTACTTCCAGTGCAATTTTACCTTGTGGAACAGTAATTTCTGCTACATCACCCACCTTCTTGCCAAGCAGACCTTGTGCAATCGGGGTATTAACGGAAATCTTTCCTTCCTTCAGGTTAGCTTCACTTTCTGAAACGATGGTATAAATCATCTTCATGCCATTCTTTACATTCTTCAGTTCCACCTTATTTAAAATCTGTACGGAATCTGTTTTCAATTTAGATTCATCGATGATTTTTGCATCTGCAATGGTAGCTTTCAATTTGTTGATACGCATTTCGAGCATACCTTGCGCTTCTTTTGCTGCATCGTATTCAGCGTTTTCAGACAAGTCTCCTTTATCTCTGGCTTCGGCTATTGCCGCAGAGATCTTCGGGCGTTCCACTGTTTCCAGTTCCTTCAGTTCCGCCATCAGTTTCTTGTAACCTTCTTCTGACATATAAGCCATGATGTTTTCCTCCTTTAATTGTTTTAAATGGTCATATAAACAAAAAAGAATTCCAACATGAGCCATGTTGGAACCCTCTTTTCATTATTTCTTTGCAAAGATAGCCTTTTAAGTGATACGTGTCAAGTGAAAAAAGATGCTATGTAACATATTTAAATGAAATATGCTAAATTATAACAACTTAGAGTAATGACTTGACAGCTGCTTCCAAATCCTTAATATCTTCGCCACGAAGCTTCAATTCGTTGTTACGATTAATCAAAAAGATAGATGGAACCTGACGAACATTATATACAGCTACGTTGGTAGAGTAAACTCCGTTTCCATCGCGCACACAGACCCATGGAAGGTTGTCTGCCGCTGTTTTCCAGTAGTGTTCGTCCGCGTCGAGAGATACCTGGTATATTTCCAGTCCTTCTTTAGCGTATGTATTATACAGTTCGCGGAGCATCAGGTTGTGAGGAGCTCCGGCAGGCGACTGGAACACAGAGAAATCGAGCAAAACCACTTTGCCTTTCAGGTCGGTCAGCTTGCGCACATTTCCTTTCACATCACGCAAAGCAATGTCGATAATACCGGTTTCTACGATTTTATCCTGCGGAATTTCCAGAGCTTTCGTTTGCGGCTGGCGCGTATTCTTCATTCCTTTGATTACAATATTATAAAGGTTCTTGGAACGTACCGCATGAGGGAACGCGTTGTTGAGGCTCGTAGCAACAGCTGCGAAGCATTTCACATCGTCTTTATTGTTCAACGGATCGAATATCAGATAATTATTGAGCTTCTGGAACAGGGCAAAGTAAGCTGCCGCCGTGTTGGGAGCAGCAAAAATATAGTTCACTTTGACATCTTCCTTATAGTTGTTGAGCAATGTTGCCAGGCTGTCTTCAAACACATCATGCCCTATTCCGTTGCTGCGCAGGGATGCCAGTAAATTGTCCACCTCTTTTTGAAGGCGAATCTGCTTCAACGTCAGTTCTTTTATCTTATTGCTGTTTTCTGAACCTTCCACCGTATAAGTAGTAGAGAAATCCACATACGGAGCTTTGATTTGAATCGTTTCGATAGAATCTACAGAAAAATTGATGATTTTGTCGTCGATCCGCAAACGGTAAAATTCGGGTGACTCGGGACGAGGCTGCTTGAAACTGAATGTACCTTCCCCTTTCAGCTTCACTGAATCGAGCGGAACAATACCTTCCAGACCGGAAGCTTCGAGATAAAGCATTTTACCGTCGGCTCCTGATACATCCCCGTTCACCTGGAATTTAGGGCCGGAACTACAAGCAGTAATAGTAAGTGCGGCGAGCGCTGCAAAAGTAACCTTTTTCATATAGTGTGTGTTATTAACGAGATGCAAATATACTTCTTTTCGAGATTAGTCAAAGCATTTTGCTGTGTTCTTCATCCTAATTTTGAAAAAAAATCAGTTCGCCACTAACTTTTTACCTCATTTCCACCTAATTACCACGATAAATGTATATCTTTGCAGGAATTTTGAAAGAAAAAGTATAGATAAAACAATTTTTATGATTAACCCAATTGTTAAGACAATCGAGTTACCTGATGGAAGAACCATCACACTCGAGACGGGAAAGTTGGCAAAACAGGCAGACGGTTCTGTAATGCTCCGCATGGGAAACACCATGTTGTTAGCTACTGTTTGTGCCGCTAAAGATGCAGTTCCCGGAACAGATTTTATGCCTTTACAGGTAGAGTACAAAGAAAAATTTGCGGCATTCGGCCGTTTCCCCGGTGGTTTCACCAAGCGAGAAGGTAGAGCTTCTGATTATGAGATTCTCACTTGCCGTCTTGTCGACCGTGCTCTCCGTCCTTTATTCCCCGATAATTATCACGCAGAGGTATATGTGAACATCATCCTCTTTTCTGCTGATGGTGTGGATATGCCGGATGCATTGGCAGGACTTGCCGCTTCTGCAGCACTTGCCGTTTCAGATATTCCTTTCAACGGACCGATTTCTGAAGTACGTGTAGCACGTATCGACGGTCAGTTCGTTATCAATCCTACTTTTGAACAACTGGAAAAAGCTGATATGGATCTGATGGTAGCCGCTACTTATGAGAACATCATGATGGTAGAAGGTGAAATGCACGAAGTATCCGAAGCTGAATTGCTGGAAGCAATGAAAGTAGCTCACGAAGCTATCAAGGTTCATTGTAAAGCTCAGATGGAGTTGACTGAAGAGGTTGGAAAAACAGTGAAACGTGAATACAACCATGAAGTGAACGACGAAGATTTGCGTAAGGCTGTTCGTGAAGCATGTTACGAAAAAGCTTATGCTGTTGCCGCTTCCGGAAACAATAACAAACACGAACGTTTTGCTGCTTTCGAAGCTATTCGTGAAGAATTTAAAGCTCAATTCTCTGAAGAAGAGTTGGACGAAAAGGGTGCGTTGATCGACCGTTACTACCACGATGTAGAAAAAGAAGCAATGCGCCGTTCTATCCTTGACGAAGGTAAGCGTTTGGATGGTCGTAAGACTACTGAAATCCGCCCGATCTGGTGTGAGGTTGGTCCTCTGCCTGGTCCTCACGGATCTGCTATCTTTACTCGTGGTGAAACACAATCACTGACTTCTGTTACTCTGGGTACCAAACTGGATGAGAAGATCATTGACGATGTTTTGGAACACGGAAAAGAACGTTTCTTATTACATTATAATTTCCCTCCTTTCTCTACAGGCGAAGCAAAAGCGCAACGTGGTGTAGGCCGTCGCGAAATCGGTCACGGTCACTTGGCTTGGCGTGCTTTGAAAGGACAGATTCCTGCTGACTATCCGTATGTAGTACGTGTGGTTTCAGATATTCTCGAATCTAACGGTTCTTCTTCTATGGCTACTGTATGTGCCGGAACATTGGCATTGATGGATGCTGGTGTGAAGATCAAGAAACCGGTATCAGGTATCGCTATGGGATTGATTAAGAATCCGGGCGAAGAGAAATATGCTGTATTGTCTGATATCCTGGGTGACGAAGACCACTTGGGTGATATGGACTTCAAAGTAACAGGAACAAAAGATGGTATTACGGCTACTCAGATGGATATCAAGGTAGACGGTCTGTCTTACGAAATTCTGGAACGTGCTTTGAATCAGGCAAAAGAAGGACGTATGCACATCCTGGGTAAGATTACTGAAACAATCGCTGAACCACGTGCCGACCTGAAAGAACATGCTCCACGCATTGAAACGATGACAATTCCTAAAGAATTTATCGGTGCTGTAATCGGCCCTGGTGGAAAGATTATCCAAGGTATGCAGGAAGAAACCGGTGCTGTGATTACTATCGAAGAAATTGATGGTATGGGACGCATCGAAGTTTCCGGAACAAACAAAAAATGTATTGATAATGCAATGCGCATGATTAAAGCAATCGTTGCTGTTCCTGAAGTAGGCGAAGTTTATAAAGGTAAAGTTCGTTCTATTATGCCTTACGGTGCATTCATCGAATTCTTGCCGGGCAAGGATGGTTTGCTGCACATCTCTGAAATTGATTGGAAGCGTCTGGAAACAGTAGAAGAAGCTGGAATTAAGGAAGGTGATGAAATCGAAGTAAAACTGATTGATGTTGACCAGAAAACTGGTAAATTCAAACTTTCAAGAAAAGTGTTGATGCCAAGACCGGAAAAGAAGTAAAAGAGTCATATCTTCTATATAATGAATAGTCTGAAAACTTAGTTTTCAGACTATTTTTTTTAATTCCACTTTTCAGAAAGCATGGTATCAATGAGGTGATACCTTCCCCTTGAAGCGTGATTGTTCAAGGGCTTTTTTGTGTATGGATGTATAGGAATCTATTCGTTGCGAATTTCGAATATCGAAACTTGAATTTTGCGAATTATGTGAAATTCGCAAATGCTGATGCGTTGCCAATACGCTTTTTGCATTTTACAATATATGTGCCTTTGATTTGCATAATCAGTTGTTATTCAATCCGTTTATTGCTTATATCAGAAATGGATATAATTCATAGAGTTGCCCGAATTCACGATATTTGCATATTGAGAATAGAGAGAGAGTTTGATGTTGTGTAAAAGGAAACAATGAATGATGAAGAGTGGAAATAGAATATATAGAAATTGGCTTTATGCGGTATTGCTGATTGTCTTTTCTTCTTGTATAGATGAAACTTTCACTGAGAATCCTGTGGAAGGGACATTTCTGACAGTGAGAGGGATAACACCTCTGGGAGCAACCACACACGAGGGTACTCCGGAAGATCGGGTAGTACGTACCCTGCGTATTCTGGCATTTGACAGAACAACGGGAAATAAGATTAGTAATGTATATTATACAGCATCAACAGGAGATATCATTCGGCATCCTATTGATCCGGGAACGTATGATTTTGTGTTTCTGGCTAATGAACCTCCCCATATACCGGTTAAAACGAAGTTGGAAGCCATAAGTAATTACAGTGATTTGGACCATATTGCTTATCCGGCAAGTTTTTTTTCATCGGAACAAGTCATTCCGATGATGCAGGAGATAAAAAAGGTAACCGTACTTTCCGATGGGCAGGGAGCCACATTGGAAAATGGTACGACAGTGTCCATGCTACTATTGGCTTTGGAGCGACTTGGAGTGAGGGTAGATGTTGAACTGAAGGCGGTAGATAATTTGAATGGTGCTTTTAAAGGAGTAATATTCAGTAATATCCCCAACCTTGTTCCGCTGACCGCAGGTTATGATGGTCCGGCTATTGAAAGGAATGTAGTACGTAAGTTTACCTTAACCGACAATGGAAATTATTTTGCCGACGGCACTCCTACGGTCGAATGGGGATGGGACAAGAAAGTCAACCGTATTATCTTGCCGGCAAGTGAACCGGTATCTGTCAATGACGAAGATGAGGCTGTGATTTTCACAGTTGATATGGTAGATAATTATAGTCCCTCTTGTGAGTTGAAGATAAATTCGAATCCGGTGAATTATAGCTTGCCTAAAAATACGAAACTCGATCTGACAGGATATATACAAGACCCGCTGCAGGTAAATATTATAGCGTCGGAGTGGGAGGACGTGGATGAAGATTGGGACATAGCGGGCGTTAAAGTCCTGAACCTGTCGGCTTTGGAAACCAGTATTACCGATTTTAACGGAGCGCGAATCTCTTTCACTTCCAATATGCCGATAGTGAAAGTTTTACCAGAATTGTATGTGGGTGCCACGGGTACTGCTACGGACGAAACTGAAAAGATTTTTAATGATCTTGTACTAAAGTATAATGATACCAAGGACGATGGGACGACTATAAGATACGCCACTTCCCGCTTTCTGTACACCTATGACAAAGCGTCTCAAACCGGTACTGGATATATGGATATACTGCTTGATGAACGGAATGTGAAGGGCGCACGTGAAACTTACCGGATTGTTTTGTCTGTCGAGGATGAAGACGGTGGTAAACTGCAAAGAGAGATAAAAATCAATACAGCCCAAGACGGAAAACGTTTTGTATTTAATGCATACGGAACCGGATATATAGGCGCTTTTTTTAGAGATGATGAGGTTGGTGAAAGGATTATTTCCGGACAGCAGGGTAGGATAGCGGGTGGAAGCGAACGTCCGGAAGATTTTGGAGCCATTTCCCCCTGGAAGGCGACTGTGGAAAGTGGTGATTTTGTTGTCTTGAGTTCTACTCCAAGTTTCGACCCTCGTGTCGGAATGGATGATCCGGGGAATCCAGAACACTACCAGGTGCTACCTAATGCATATAAAGGAGAAGGAGGAACCTATGTGGAAGGTAGGGGACGTGTCTATTTCCGTGTTGGTGTAAAAGGAAAAAATACGGCGGCAACTCCAAGATATGCCAGGGTTAAAGTGGAACGCTATGGAGGTAGATGGGGGACAGGAGACGATCATGTGTGGTATAGTACAGAATATCTGTATATTCGACAGGGGGAAGAGCCCGATTATATTATGCGGCCGGGAACTGCAGATCCTATAGAGAAAGGACCATTACAAGGTAAATCCCGTGATTATGCCCGCAAGCTATCACCTTATAATCTGACCTCACCGGCTTATTATAACGGTAGTAATGCTCTGTATACTCCGGTGGATCATAAGCTGGCAAAGTTTGTAAAGTATCCGACACAGGCTGGGGCTTTCTTTCAATGGGGACTTCCCAAGAAAGCGGATCAGAACTATTTCCGGTTGGCTTATCACCCTACTGCGCTTGCTATAGATCATTGGATTAAAGATATACAGTTCCTCAATGAATCGTATAAGATGTTTCTACCGGTATGGGGAGCGGCTTCTGCTTCGCCGGAAATTATATATGATTATGGATACACAGATGTTTTTGAATCTTGTCCTGAAGGATACCATCGCCCGTCAGATGGGTATATTGACAGGGTCTCTTATAATGGACCATATCCCAATAATTTAGATCAGGATGGCGATCATGTGATTGTTGATACCGATAAAAATGTCATAAAGACAAATTTGGTAGATTATAGCAGTGAGATAGCTTTTTCCGAGTTACGGCAGTCTTTATTTATAAACCCATTGAGTGGAGATGCTGGCTTGAATTCGAATATTGGAGGATATGATGGCTCGGCGGAAGCGGGTGGAATTAAGGTAGACCGATATCAGAACTTCTGGAAAAATAGAGATGATACGGATGAAGCACAAGAATATATAAAATTCTCTATAGGTTTTTATGCTGATGGTTTCTTTGACCGCCGACCTATCAAGATGGGATCGGGTGACGGAAGCTATCCTTATTGTGTATCATCGGATAATGCGCAAGCAGCATATTTGGGCATTTTAGTCTATAATGAGTCTAATAATGCTTCTGTATTCTTTCCTTCTGTGGGAAGGCGTCGTAATAAGGATGGTGGATTGGAGTATGCAGGGCAGACGGGGTATTACCATACTGCTTCGATAGCTGCATCATCTTCCGAAGATCCTCATGCCGTATGGAGTATGTTTTTGGGTAAATGGCCGAATCCGGGACTTATGTATCAGTTGCCTACTTTTGGTCAGTCTATCCGCTGTGTGAAGGATTAAACAGCTGGTACGAGATAGTCGATAGAATTTTGTTATCTGACTCTGACTTAATTTATTGCTTTGGTTAAGTCGAGTTTGTTTTTCTTTGCATTAAATCCCGTTTTTTTAAAAAAACGGGATTTTTTATTAGTATCATTCGGAGTTGAGCTGTTTTATATAAAAAGAATCGGAAAGTACCCCCATACTTCCCGATTCGAAACAGTCAAAAATCGACCTTAATCAATTTATTAACTTAACACATCGCAAAGATATGAGAAAAATTTCTTTGAAAGAGCTTTTTTGCTCAAAAAGTTTATGATACAGGTGAATATACCCGCTAATAAACTCGTTTTTCTTGCTTTAAAACCAAAGCCTCGTTCCTTTTAAAGGAACGACCCCTTCCTTTAAAAGGAAGAGGCCGTTGGTTTAAAAGGAACTGGTGGGGTATTTATATAGAAAAAAGGATTAATGATTTTTCGATTATATAGGTCGGTTTATTAGTTTGTTTTATACTCCTCTTCTATTCGTTTTATATGTGCGAGGTTTCTTTCCAGTAATTCATTTAGTTCGTGATTAGAAAAGCAAGCTCCTAGATAGATCGTGTTTTCTGCTTCAAAGTCAAACGGTTCATTGTCTTCATTCACCACAATCTCAATTTTTCCTTGTGCATCTGTAGAGATTACTACATTGTATTTATCCATCAATCCTTTGAGCTCTTTTATGAATCTATATTCTTTGTTTGTTAATATTCTTTTCATGTCGGTTAGCTCTTTTGTTTTGCTATTCTTTTGTGTGGTAAAGTTCGTAATTATTTAACACATTACACGCTATTTGATGTATTCATTTTATTCTATTTGGCAGGTTGTAATATTCCTTTTATTCATATTATCACATCTATTCGTTTTTTTCGTATATTTGCTTCGAGCGAAACTTTTCATTTGTATATTTGTTGGATTTTAAAAAGAAAGAAAATAAAAATGGAAACAGAAGAATTGATTATTGGGAGAGTCCATCACGGACGCAATATACGTCGTACCCGTGTTGAAAAGAATATGAACCAGGAGGGTTTGAGTGAATTAGTACATCTCTCACAGCCTGCTGTTTCTAAATATGAGAAGATGAGAGTGATTGATGATGAAATGTTACAACGCTTTGCACGGGCGTTGAATGTGCCTTTCGATTATCTCAAGACTTTGGAGGAGGATGCACAGACGGTGGTGTTTGAGAATAATACGGTGAATGATTCGGAACAAAATACAGGTGGAGCAAAGATTAATATTGGTACTGTGAAATCCTACACAGAAGATACTGACAGTAGTAATGATAATCGAGTTAACAATTTCAATCCTATCGACAAAATCACCGAACTTTATGAGCGTCTTTTAAAAGAAAAGGATGAAAAGTATGCCGCTTTAGAACGTCGTTTGCAGCATATTGAAGAAAGTCTGCAGAAATAAAAAAACAGATAAATTGAAAGGAATCGCAAACTGAAAGGAATCGCAATATGATGAAACAAATACCTTATGGAATAACTGATTTTGAAGCAATAATCAAAGACAATTTCTATTATGTAGATAAAACGATGTTTATTGAGAAAATAGAAATGCAACCACGTTATCTGTTTCTGATTCGCCCTCGCCGATTTGGAAAGAGTCTGACTTTGGCAATGTTAGAAACCTATTATGATGTAAGTTACGCAGAGCAGTTTGACGAACTGTTTGGTCAGTTATACATAGGCCAGCATCCGACGAAACTTCACAATCAGTTTCTCATTATGCGGTTTAACTTTTCAGAAGTGAGTTCTAATGTCAATGAGGTTGAACAATCGTTTAAACTTCATTGCTGTAACAAGCTGAAGGACTTCGTGTACAAATACGAGCGTTTGCTTGGAAAAGAAATCTGGGAGATTCTGGATGAAGGTACACAAAAAGACCCCGGTGCTTTTTTATCGGCAATCAGCACCTATGCTAGCCGTAAAGGAAATCTCCGCATTTATTTGCTTATTGATGAATACGATAATTTCACCAATACCATTCTTTCAACCTACGGTACCGAGTTTTATAGAAAAGCAACGCATGGTGAAGGTTTCATTCGTGGCTTCTTTAACGTGATAAAATCCGCTACAACAGGAACAGGGGCTGCCCTTGAACGGTTGTTTATTACCGGGGTGAGTCCGGTAACGATGGATGATGTCACAAGTGGATTTAATATCGGAACTAATATAACGACTGATCCTTGGTTTAATGATTTGGTTGGCTTTAGTGAGAAGGAATTGCGTGAAATGCTGACATATTATAAAGAGGAGGGAGTACTTGAAGAATCTATAGATGAAATAGTTGCCATGATGAAACCTAATTATGACAATTATTGCTTTAGTGAAGATACATTGGAGCAGTGTATGTTTAATTCCGATATGACTCTTTATTTTCTGAAATCTTTTGTACTTCATCATAAAAAGCCTAAAGAAATTGTAGACCCCAATATTCGTACCGACTTCAACAAACTGACATACTTGATAAAGCTCGATCACGGATTGGGAGAGAATTTTTCTGTTATAAAAGAGATAGCCGAGCAGGGAGAGATTACTACTGACATCGTTACTCATTTTTCTGCATTGGAGATGACGGATCCTAGTAACTTCAAGTCTTTGCTATTCTATTTCGGGCTTCTCTCCATTAAAGGTGTAGATATGGTGGGAAGACCCATTTTGCATGTGCCGAATTTAGTTGTAAGAGAGCAGCTATTTAATTTCTTGATACAAGGCTACATCAAGCATGGCATCTTTAAAATTGATATGAACAAGATGAGTGCTTTATTTGAGAATATGGCTTTCAGGGGGGACTGGAAACCTTTGTTCGATTTTATTGCCGACGCTGTTCGTGAGCAAAGTCGTATTCGTGAATATATTGAAGGTGAAGCGCATATTAAAGGTTTCTTGCTTGCGTACTTAGGAATGTATCGTTATTACCAGCTCTATCCGGAATACGAATTGAATAAAGGCTTTGCAGACTTCTTATTCAGACCTAGTCCGTCGGTTCCTGTATTGCCTCCTTTCACTTATCTGCTTGAGGTGAAATATGCAAAAGCCGGTGCTTCGGAAAAAGAAATACGTGTCCTTGCCGATGAGGCACGTGGGCAGTTGCTTCGTTATAGCGAAGACGAACTGGTGGCAGAAGCCAGAGCAAAAGGTGGGCTGAAGTTAATAACGATTGTTTGGCGTAGTTGGGAGCTTGCCTTATTGGAAGAAGTAGCTCTTTCTTAAGAGACAAGTAGCATGCATGTTGCTATAGGGGGGTGGCTCATCTATTTTTCCCTGATTTTGAAACGTTGATGAATAAGGAGATCAGTTTTTCCTTTTAATGAATATCCCCTAATAAGTCTTGAGGAATAAAATTTGCCTCTGCTATGGATTTCCATAATAGAGGCAAACTTATTAACATGAGACTTAATTAAACAGTCCCTTGTTTTTTATGAATTTAACGAATCTTTTTTAGGACTTTAGAGAAGGAGTAAGGAAAACTTTCCTCTTCTGTTCCTCTGTTTAAATTGGGCTGACTTCCCATTTGGAAGTTGATGTTTCCTCCTTTTAATAAGTCTTCATGGTGTAGATAGTTCTTTTTATATTCTGTGCCGTTCAGATTCATTGTTTGAATATACATATTCTTCTTGTTGTTGTCGGTTGCCTGGATGATGAGGCTGTTACCGTTTTCAAGATGTAAGGTTGCTTTTTTAAAAAGAGGAGCTCCAACGACATATTCGTCGGTTCCCGGACATACGGGGTAAAAACCTAATGCGGAGAAAACATACCATGCCGAAGTCTGCCCGTTATCTTCATCTCCACAATATCCGTCAGGTCCCGGTGTGTACATTTTATCCATGACCTGGCGTAGCCAATACTGCGCTTTCCAGGGTTGGCCGGCATAGTTGTATAGGTAGATCATGTGTTGGATTGGTTGGTTGCCATGCGCGTAATTCCCCATATTCATGATTGTCATTTCACGAATCTCATGAATAACCTGCCCGTAATAACTTTCATCAAAGACAGGAGGTACGGAGAATACAGAATCCAGCATAGTGATAAACATATCTTTTCCTCCCATTAAGTCAATTAATCCTTGTGGATCGTGGAATACAGACCATGAGTAGTGCCAGCTGTTTCCTTCGGTAAATGCATCTCCCCATTTCAATGGTGAAAATGGAGATTGGAATGTTCCATCTTCATTTTTTCCTCGCATGAGCTTGGAGTCTTTATCGAATACATTCTTATAGTTCATTGCCCGTTTGGCAAAGAGCTGTATTTCTTTTTCCGGTCGCTTTAATTCTTTGGCTAATTGATAGATGCACCAGTCGTTGTAGGCATACTCCAAAGTTCTGGCAGTGTTTTCATTGATTTTTACGTCATAAGGGACATAGCCCAGCTTATTATAATATTCGTATCCGCGTCTTCCTGTGGAAGATACGGTGGGATGTACGCTCTTTGTTCCGTGTATTAACCCTTCGTACAAGGTTTTCACATCTTCTACTTTAATACCTTTTAAATAAGCATCTGCCAGTACGGAAGCCGAATTATTTCCTATCATACAGTCTCTGTGTCCGGGGCTGGCCCATTCGGGGAAGAATCCGCTTTCTTTGTAGGTATTGATGAGCCCTTCCTGCATTTCTTTATTCATCGACGGATACATCAGATTCAGTAATGGGAAAAGACACCGGAAAGTATCCCAAAATCCGGTGTCGGTAAACATATATCCCGGTAGAACTTGCCCGTTATAAGGGCTGTAATGAACAGGTTTTCCGGCTTCGTCCAGTTCGTAGAATTTTCGGGGGAAAAGTAACGAACGGTATAAGCAGGAGTAGAAAGTGCGGTATTGATCGAGGTTTCTTCCTTCCACTTCGATTTTTCCCAGTACCTGGTTCCATGCTTTCTGTCCCTTTTGTTTTATCTGCTCCAGATTGTCATTTCCTAATTCTTTCATATTCCTTGTAGCCTGTTCGAAGCTGATAAAGGAAGAAGCGATGCGTGCGTGTACTTGTTCTCCACGTTGAGTTTTAAAGCCTATAATGGCTCCTGCATGGTCAGTAGTCTGTTCGGTTGCATTTTCTTGAATACTTCCATTATTCACAGTGGCTTTATAGGTGAAAGGCTTATCGAATTGAATAATGAAATAGTTCTTGAAGTTTTCGGGAACTCCTCCGCTATTTCGTGTACTATAACCAATAATTTTGTTTTCTTCTGGGATAATCTGAATAAAAGAACCTTTGTCAAATGCATCGACTGCAATATACGAATGTTCGTTTTCCGGGAAAGTGAACCGGAAGAGAACAGCACGTTCGGTCGGAGACATCTCCGTGACAATATCGTATTCGGCCAGATACACCTTGTAGTAATAAGGAGTTGCTTCTTCTCCTTTGTGTCCGAACCAGCTAGCCCGCTTTTCTTCGTCGAATTCAGGTTTACCCACCATCGGCATAATGGAGAACTGTCCGTAATCGTTTATCCATGGGCTGGGCTGATGGGTTTGTTTGAATCCACGGATTTTATTGGCTGTATAGACATATTGCCATCCGTCTCCCATTTTTCCGGTTTGTGGCGTCCAGAAATTCATTCCCCAAGGGCGGGCAATGGCAGGGTAGGTGTTACCTGTTGATAATTCAAAAGATGATTGTGTTCCCATTAACGGATTAACGTATTGTGTCCAGTCTTTGGACTGGGCAAGAAGCGTGCAGCTAAGCACTAAAAATAATAACCAACATTTCTTCATAATTTTCTTTTTGAGTTTATAGCTTGCGAAGTAATCACAGCGTTTTCATGTGTTGCCAACGTTGAATGTTCCAACGGGTTGAGACATGACAAAAGTATAGCTTCGTGGTTAAGGTCGTGGTTAAAATCGTGGTTAATGCGATGGCTAATAGGCGCTTTTTTTATTAACCCCGCTAAAGAAACTATCGCAAAAGTGTTTTTTTACTATGTTATTCAACTATCTATGTGAAATAGACAAATATACCTTACTGTTATTATTTGTATTAGTGTCCTTTTTTTGTCGAACCATGTATGTGCTCAAGGCTTAAAATTTCAGAGAGACGAAAATTCGATTGAAAACAGAACCTCATACAATGATTTTGTCTATAAAAGTCGCATGTTTAAAGACCGGCTTGATATTGCCATTGACTATGCGTCCACCCTGTAGGGAGGAAATAAGATAATAAAGGCATGAATCAACATGCCTTTATTATTCTCTTTATTCATTTTGCAGTAGTTTGTAATTCAAAGACATGTGTGCCTGGTTCCAAAGCAACTGTACGACTGTCTTTTATATTAGCAGGCATTGTGAATGTTGCTGTACAGTTAGCAGGAATTGTCACTTCATAAATAATCTTTTTCCCTTTACGTTTCCAATTGGAAACAATCAGACCACTTGGCGATTGATAACTGATGTTGGCGTAATTTAGCCCTTTTACGAAATGGGGGGCAAGAAGAATATGCCTGAATCCAGGGTGTTCGGAGTCCGGTTTGATTCCTCCTAAAGCTTTATAGAACCATGTTCCAATCTCTCCGAACATCATGTGATTATCTGAAAATTCACCTGCGCCTTGGTAATCCCAGTTCTCTACCAGTGCCGTTGCTCCGTTGCTAATCCACCATCCCCAGGAAGGATAGTCTTTTTGAGCAGCTACCTGAAAAGCCAGATCGGCATAACCATTTTCACTTAAAGCATTCAACAATGCTTTGCAACCTAATACTCCTACATCTACATGACATCCATCTTTCTGTACTTTGTTCGCAAGATTTGCGGCTACTTTGGCTTTCATATCTTCCGGAACCACTCCCCACATAAGTGGAACACTTAATTCTGTCTGACTGCCTCCGGCATATATGCCAGTGTCCCGGTTCAGGTATTTCTTGTTAATCGCTTCTTTGATATTTTCAGCTAAAGCAGTGTATTTTTCGTAGTCATCCTGTTTCCCGAATAGCTTGGCCGCATGTGCCAATATGTTGGTATCTACATAATAATAAACGGAAGAAGTTAGTTCTTTGGATGATAGTGTTTTGACAGGCACCCAGTCTCCGCGTCCCCAATCACTTAAATATTGCGGACTATTACGATCTACATAATCTACATACCTTTTGATGTTTTCGTAACAGTCTTCCAGTAGTTTACTGTCTCCATAGAATAAATAGACATTCCAGGGAATAAGTGCGATTGTACTTGTCCAGTCAAGTCCGTTCTCTGTTCCATATCCCCATCCCGATGTCGGAATAATATCAGGGAGAACCCCGTTGGGTTGTTGTTCATCCCGATGATCTGCAAGCCACTTTTCATAGATAGTCAGTGCGTCATAGTTATACAATCCTGCTTCTATTCCCAGATGTCCGTCTCCTGTCCAACCGTTCTTTTCCCTTTGTGGGCAATCGGTAGGATATCCGAATAAATTAGAAAGATAAGATACATTTGTAGCCTTCCATATTTTATTAATGATTGGATCGGAGGTAGTTACATTTCCTACTTCCGGTACATCATTATGCATGAAATAACCGGTCAGGCATTCTTTCTTTAATTCCGTCGGCTCACTACATGACACTTCCACATACCTGAATCCTTTATAATTGAATTTAGGCATAAAGGTGTCTTTCCCTTTTCCGGAAAGGATATAAGTATCGGTTTGAAATAAATCCTCTTCATCCGTCGGACGATGGAAATTGCTGATACGCCCCAAATCTACTCTGCCGTTTGGTGAGAGCCGTTCGGCATGTATCAGCCGGACAATCGTTCCTGCTTTTCCTTCAATTTTCAGTTGTGTAACTCCTGCTATATTTCTTCCCAAATCGAATACATAGAGTGAATCATTCAATTTATTCATGTATTGTGCCGGGATTGTTTCTACATTCCGGATAGGATATAACTGTTGAGCCACTATATGCTGTGACGGAGCAGAACAAAGATTGACATTGTTCCACTGCGAATCATCAAAATTTGCGGAGTTCCATCCTGGTTGAGCCTTATTAGCATCTTGGTTTTCACCGGTATAGATGTTATTGCGGATGATGCTTCCCCCTGATGTCCTCCAATCCAATCCGGTAGAGACGACTTCCGTAGTATTGTCATCGTAAGTGAGACGTAAATCTAAACAGAAAGTGGGACGATTTCTCCAGGGAGCATCGGCGAAGCCCCATACTCCCAATGCTTGGTGATTGTACCAACCATTTCCCAAAATAACGCCGATTGCGTTTTTCCCTTTCCGGATATGAGATGTTACATCATACGTTACATATAATATTCTCCGGTCATATCGGGTGAACATAGGATCCAGCCTATGATTTCCAACCTTTTCTCCATTAAGAAAGAGTTCATACAAACCACCTACTGCTATATAGGCACGGGCAACCTTAACAGGTTTGCCCGAATGAAAAACTTTACGAAAATAAGGTGCAGGGTGATGTTCTTTCGATTGTCGGTCGGTGATCCAAGCTCCTTGCCAGTTGTCGACTTTCATCATACCGGTTTCGAAAGCCTGTATTTTCGAACTTGTTTGAAGGGTATCTGGTTGCTCTTCTACCTGTACTTTCCAGAAATAACGTGTAAAGGGGAGGAGCTTGTTTCCTTGATAGTGGGATAGCGTGCAATCTGATTCGACTATTCCGCTATCCCAACTATTTCCTTTACCTTGAGCGACAGCGAGAGAATCAGTCCCTACGATGATGCGGTATGAATGTTGTGTCACTCCTTGCCGGGAACTTTGGAGTTTCCAGGAAAAACGTGGATGGGTAGCATCTATTCCTAGTGGATTTACTAGATGTTCGCATTGCAAGTCGGTAGGTGTCATGGCTTCCTGCGCTCCTATTCCTACCATTCCATACAAGGAGCCGAGAAGGATAACAACGATTCGTTTCATCAGTTCACTCTTTATTTTCAATGATTTTATTTTAAAGTATTAATATATTGTTGGGTCTCTTCCGGATAATACTGCATCCGGATGCGCCAGATTAGCTCTTGTACAGACACCACTTTAAAATCATCGCCCAGATGACGTTCTACCAGTTTGGCTGCACTCGCTCCCTTCAGGTTACCTGTGTTCTGCGGGTTCATTTCCGAAGTTTCGCTTGGGTTTTGTCCCATATCATTGAAGTTACTCCATGCATGAAGTGAAATGACAGAGAATGTCTGTCCGTTCGTCTGGGCATTCTCTTTCATTAGTCTGGCAAGATACGCCGGAGAACCTTCGTTGCGCATATTGTTACCCTCATGGTTCCATAAAGCATAATGGGCGGTGATAACAGGTATGTGGAGTCCGTCTTTATTTGTCAGCCAATATGTTTTTCCTCCTCACTGCCTCCCCTTGCTTCCATGCGAGACAGCTCATTGTTCCAGTTCTCAACCGCTTCCTGCCGGATTTTATCGAAGTCTTTCGCTGCGATTTCCTGCTTGTAGTTGTTTTCTGCCCCTACCATGTCGACAAATGAAATACCGACTTTCATGGTTACTTCTTCATTTTCTTCTGTTGCAAACTCTGTGAAAAAGCCGATATGTTTACCTTCTATTTCATTAACGTCTTTAATAATTGGCGCCTGGCTTACTTGCTGCAGATAGGAATCACTTATTACATCATCTTTCTTACGGTTCCAGTCATCCGGAATCTCTGCATTCCAGAAACCGTAGTGATTCAGTGGTTTGCTGAATACAGCGTAAAAATAGACTGTATAATCCGCTTTCCCATCACCATTTCCCCAACCGCCTCCTTCAGGAGTACACTTCATCCAGCCACGAATGGCGTGTTTATCTTTAACCTGAATGTATTGGGTAGTGGAAGTGCCTCCAACCCGTCGTGCCAGATCAATCTGGATACGGGATTGAGAGTTGGCAGGATAGGTAAACCGGAGAATACCACTATGTGAGGCGGCTGTTGCTTCCGCCTTGATGTTATAATCGGTCAGTGTAGCACAATAATAACCGGCGGAAGCTTCTTCCGAACTTTTGTCATACAACGAGCGGTATCCTTGGATGGAACCGTCTTCACGTCCTGCGATCAGCTGAAGCTTACCGGTAGTAGGCATAGTCAAGAAATTCCCCAAATCGCCATACCAGCCTACACCACTCATTTGTGTAAAGGCGAATCCCTCTATCGTTTTATGTTCATAGCTGTATCCGGAAGAATTATCTCCACCAGTAATGGTTTGAGGACTTACCTGAACCATGCCGTAGGGAGTTGTTGCTCCCGGAAAGGTTTTACCCATTCCATGATAAGTTCCGGCTAATCCGGTACTTGTGCTCGCTCCGATAAACGGATTGACATATTGCGACGGATTGGCTAATCTTTCATTACTACAACTCACTAGTAAGAAGGAAGCGACGATTACGCTGATAATATACCTCATTGTTCTCATTATTTATCTTTCTGTTACTACCATTCGATGCTGACTGCAATTCCGTCAGGATGATTCTCGCAAGAAAGCAGACAAGTTTTACTGCTTGCATCCCATTTCCATTCCGCAGTCGACTGAAGTCTGTTGTCATTATTCGTGACTGTGCAACTCTTTGGGTGTGCGGGTAATAGGATACGCATCATTCCGGATGTATTCACAGGAGCTTTTCCTGTGAATGAATAAGTGTGCGCAGTACTTTTTTCATCGTATATCCTGCAGGAAGATGCTAGAACCTGGCTTTTCTTCTTTTTATCCACTCGATCCATGTCAATCAGTAAAGCCTGTGTACCGGAGGAAACTTCTTTTATTTCCAATACAGGTAATTGGGGATCAAAAAGGTCGATGTATTTCCCTTTTGCGATATACGGTTCATTAGTCACGCTTTCATCCAGTACTGCAATAATCTTATACATTCCTCGTTCAAGCACGAAAGAATTTTTAAAACAAAGAGATTCTTTCGTTTTCTTCTGGTAGAGGGTGGATACTGTTTTTACCAACTCTTCATCACCTCCGGCAGATAATACATATTCTTTCGGGTCGTTCCGGAGAATAAATACAGTTCCTTTTCCATACTTGTATTCTCCTGTTTGTGGAAAAGCTGTCATCTCCATCATTTCAAAGAGATGAGCGGAAGGATTTAGATAAGATTGGTTTCCTGTATTCCACCATTCCTGAACAGACTGAAATGGATCATTATCCCGGCCACTGTATACAAGTATGCCTCCTTGATGTACCCATTGAGAAATAAATTTATGGGCGTCCGGTGACATCGGTTTCATGTTCGAATAGGACATAAGAAGAATCTTCAGTTCTTTCCAGGTTTCGGGATATTCCACATTTTCTATATGTACGGTAGATACCGGTACTCCACGTTTCAGAAAAGGAAGAACTTGTCCTAAAAAGTTGGATAGATATGGATCGCTATACCCGGCATGTTCCGGAAAACGCTGGAACATTAATGAGTTGCTCATCAATGCGCCGATTCCTTTGTTGCCGCTGACTTGATTATCAGATACAGGCATATGGTTCAGTGCATTAATCATAATCTGCATCTGGGTGGAATAATGGCGCGGAATTCGGATACGTTCGTCGCTATTGGCGCTTGCCCGATACCAACCCTCGTAGATTCGTTCCGGCCAAGGCATGATCTCATAGTTAGAGATACGGGGATAAAGCAGTTGTGCTGTAAAGGTAGCCTCGTAATTCTTTTTATAGTCACTCCAATCCCGTGGCTGGTCTTCGATCGGATCAGTCAGGAAAGTCATCTTACGTCCTGTAGGTGCTGTCATTGATTCCATGGAACCATATTCGACGAAGGCAGTTTCGAACACCCGTTCTTTTTGGATACCGCTGTAGAAATTAGGTTCCCGTGAAGTACCTGTCCATACCTGTGCGATGTATCCGTCCACACAATCCAAAGATGCGAGGCTGGCCTCCGGACTTACAATCATCCATTGAGAATAATTGAGAAGCGAATGAGTAGGCACATAGCAACGTACATTCATCCCTTTACTTCTACCATATTCTTTAGCGTAAGTGAATACCTCCTTCAAAGCATGATAATACAACTGGTATTTCAACTTATTCGACAAATAGGTATTATTCGGCGATTCATGTTGAGGCTGCCAATCAAAACCATAATATTTCTTCCATTCCCGTTTGAAAGCCTCGCTGTATCCACCACGTGCCCAGAATTCGGGCTCTTCCATATAGATGGCATCAATGCCTGCATCAATGGCCTTCTTTACATGTGCTTCTTTTATATAGGCCAGATAATTCTCTGTAGGAACAATGTAGGGCACTTGATGTCCGTGCCAGATAGTATCTCCTTCTTGCCTCACTTGTCCTTCGTCCATGTGAGGTACTCCGTCCCATTTTCCGGTAAAATAGCCCTGATATTCTCCCCAGGCGATCCCTGTCATGAAATGAGTGGTATATCCGCGATCGCGCCAGGAGTGTACACGTTGTGCAAAAGGTACGGTCCGCGTTTTGTCGGTCGGATTTCCATTGATTCCATATATGATGGCGATATCTCCTCTGTTATCCAGTGTCGGACGCCACGGCTGCGATGTCTGAAACATCGTTTGCTCTTTGGAATGTTGTGCAATACAACTTATACCACCGAAAGAGAATATACAAAACAGAATAAAACTACTTTTCAATACCATAATTTTTTGTTTAAGGTAGGTTTGCCCGGTGTTTTACTACCAGAGCAAACCACTGTCATCCATTTATTTTAGATTTACCCATTGAAAATTTCCTTTCAAAGAAGCGAAATACCTTCCTGTCAAATCTTCGACATTGTTGAAATCATCAGGGAGTCTGTTGAAAGGCCATCCGCACACCAGATCAGATTCGTCTCCGGTTACCAACAACTGATATTGAGCCAGTTTCTTAATATCCGATTCAGATTTGGCAGATTTCCAAATGTGGAAGTGCTTAATATATCCTTCTACTTTACGATCTCCCTTAATACCACTGACCGGATCCATTTGACCGAATGCCACCATTGCTGTATTTTCGAGAGTATTGGAGGTATAATTTCCTGCCATATCTGATTTTGCCCGTGTTGTCTTGAGTTCACCGTTCAGGTAGATTTTGCAGATGATCGGGCTACCGCTGCCGTTAGTTTCTCCGTTGAAACCTTTCTCATTCATTACGGCTGCAAAATGTACCCATTCGTTGAGCGTGTTGAATTCGAATCCTGGTTCCATCAAGTTCCAGTTATCGGAAGCATAACTCATACGTAATGATTTTTGGTCGAACAGATTTACGCACCAGCCTTTGCGATAATGGTTCGGATCGTTGTCATCTCCTTTCTCCACAAAGGTAGAAATGACGGAACCAAAACCTTCTTGAGATTTTACTTTCATCCAAAGTTCGATAGTGAAAGTCTGTTGTCCTTCCGAGCCAAAACGGGAGAAATTAGGACTGACTCCAAAATCAATATATCCGCCTTGATGACCATTCACATAAAGTTCGTAATCTTCGTTAGGATCCACATAGTCGGTAGTGCGGATGCTTTCTTTGAAATTGGAGATAGCCCGTTTGGTTTCTGCCAGTAGTTGCTCAAACTTACTTTTGGCAGGCTCCACATAACTTCCGTTTGACAGGTTCTCTATGACTTGTTCCAGTTTCTCAATGGCGCTATTAAGAATATCTTTACTTTCTTCGGGATACATTCCCTGTTGGAGACCATAAGGAGAATCGTCTCTTAATGCTGCCATTTCACTAATCTGCTCTTGAAACTTAGTAACATAAGTATTTATCATATCTTGCTCCGAACTATTTTTGTCATCGTCCGAACATGCCGAGAAAGATAAGGATACTACCATTGATAACATGAACATCAGAGTCATGTACCAGTTTGTATTATATCGTTTTTCCATATACGTTCTGTTTTTCATTTTATTAATTAATCCCATCCGGTGTTTTGTACCAGATTTCTGTTTATGTTCAAGTCTTTCTGCGGAAGCGGGAAAAGATAATGCTTCTTTTCGAAGATGCGGTCTTCTACTTTCGTACGTACAAAGAAGTCGTTACCGTCTTTATTGATATTCATTCCATGAATCGCTTTACTTTCTGTTTCTTCGGCAATACACCATCTTCTCACGTCAAAATAGCGTTGAGTTTCGAATGAAAGTTCTACACGGCGTTCATCTCTGATGGCTTGACGCATATCTGCCGGAACGGGAATTTGTCCATTACCATTTCCATATTGAGGGATTCCGGCACGTTCGCGAATCAGGTTCAGATAAACGAGAATGTCCGGATTACCAGGATCACTTTCATTTAATGCTTCAGCGTAATCCAGATAAATCTGGGCTAAACGGATTAAAATACAAATGCGGTCGCTTACATCCCATTCAGCCAGCGGAGCTGATTTGCGTACTATATATCCCGTCTTCGAGTAGTCGTTAGAGTTACCTACCCCACGACCGGAATTACCACTATATTGCAGACTTGTATAAACCACTCCGTCACTTTCATTCAACCACTTCTGTCCGTCAAATGTGATATCGGCATAGAATCTCGGTTCACGTCCTACCCATGCTTTTAGTGCTCCTTTAGGAGCAAATATGCGTTTGGTTACAGGGTCCAGATAATCGGAAGACGAGAAACCATTATCTTCGTAGCCTGAAGCCGTGTTGATAACAGGAGTTTTATTATCCGATTCATATCCGTTAATCGGTTTCAATCCGTTGGCCATGAAGTAAGAATCCACCATTTCCTGGGTAGCAGCCATACTACTGGAGGCACTGACACTACTGGGTAGTCCGAAATGTTTCGGAGTTCTTTCGTAATGAATATCTGACGCTTTCACTCTTTCTCTGAAAAAGATCATTTCGGCAGCCGAACCGGATGAAACATTCAGCATTTCTGAAATGTAACCTCTTACAGCTTCGCGATAAGACAAATAAGGATCTAATACACCGTTTGTCTTGATACGGCAGAGATCATAACCATTACCGACATAACGGTCTATAAATTCTTTCGCATCATTGGCTGCATCTGCCCATAACTGCTTCTTTTGTTCTTCACTGTAAGCGGGGAATAGTTTTTTTCCATCTTTGTTGGTTAATCCCGCATAGTATGGGTTACTTCCGTTGAAGAGATCACTGGCTGCCAACATTCTGGTTTGAAGGATGAATGTTTGCGCAATGGCTCTGTCAATATGTCCCAGACCATTATATTTTGAACTTAACGTTTTTGAGAGTTTGATATTGTCTATCAATCCTTCTCTTTTGGCTTCCTGCAGTTGAGTAATAATGTAATTGACTACTTCTTCCACACTGTTACGTGAGATTTGCAGGCTTTCTGCAGAAGCATTTTCCGAGATTACTTCCTCCAGGATAGGAACAGGCCCATATAACCGGAAGAGATAATAATAATAAATCGCTCTTAACGCTTTGGCTTCGGCCGTCCACTGGTCATAGTCTCCCGGTGACAAATTGGGACACCGGTAAAGGTTCTCTATAAATAAGGTGGCTGAACGTATTCCTTTGTAGTACTTATACCAATAATCATAAACGAAACTGGATTCAGGAGTATAGGAAGCATTGTTTATTTGTTGTGTTTCGCAGAAATCCCATGCAAATTCAGCTTCGTCACATCCTGCTACCCATGCACCGGAAGTGCCTTGAGTATTAACACCGTTGGCAGAGTTTCGCTGACGAAACTCATCTGGTAGATAAGTGTACACAGAGGCTAAGTATTTCAAAGCCCCTTCGCGGGTTTCGAATATCTTCTCCAGAGAGAGCATGTCTTTCTCGGGCACCTGGTCGAAATAATCATTACAAGATGTTATTGTAAGTAATAACAGTATTAATGTACTCCAATTTATATATATCTTTTTCATATCTGTCTGCTTTTAAAAACTGAAATTAAGTCCTATCGTATATGCCGTCGTATTCGGATATTTGTTACCGTCATTCGTTCCCAGTTCAGGGTCCCACAGTTTCCAGCCGGAGATGGTAAACAGGTTGGTTCCCATCATATAGACACTTGCATTTTTGATATTCAATTTGTGGCATAAAGTCTCGGGGATACGATATGAAAGTTGCAGGCTTTTCAAACGGAAGAAACTCATATCTTTTAACCACCAGGTGCTGTTTACATAGTTATTCTGATTTCCCGGTGCATCGTTACCATAAGAAAGGCGGGGATAGAATGCATTCTGGCTAGGATTATTTTCTGTCCAGCGGTCGTCGATATTACTGAAAACATTTCCAGCGGAAGAATTATTGAAGGCATGCACAAATCCGGAAATCAAACGGTCGGCTTTGGCAGTTCCCTGGAATAATGCTCCAATAGAGAAAGCTTTGTAATCAAGGTTGAATCCGAATCCATAGTTAATCTTGGGAATATCTCCGTTTCCTATCCAGGAAATATCATCATCATTGATAGTGCCGTCTCCATTCAGGTCTTTGTACTTGATATCACCGGCACGCACTTGGTTCAAGCCTACCTTATACGGAGTAGGGAAAGGTTGTGCCGTATTTTGTCTTTGCGCTTCCGGCAATGCCAGCCAGTTCTTTATGGCGTCGATATCCTGTTGCGTATATAGTCCGTTGGCGGTAAAGCCTTCCAGAGCTTTCAGGCTATGTCCCTCTCTGTTTCTCCAGGGAAACTTTTTGTCAGGAGTGTCATCATCCACCCAGACCACATCCGTATAGGTGAAATTACCTCTTACGGTCAGTGCCAGGTCTTTATTGAATTGCTTGAAATATTCCAGTGACAGGTCGTATCCTTTTGTTCTAGTTTTACCTACGTTGCCATAAGGTGTTTCCTGGAATCCGGCGAATCCGGGTAGGGAGTTGGTGCGGTTTAATAGAATTTGCTTTCTATTTTCCTTGTAGAAGTCAACGGTAACGGATAGTTCGTCACGGAAAAATTTCAAGTCGATACCTAAATCCTGCTTGTGAGCAATTTCCCAAGTTAAGGGAGTAGCTGGGTTTTTAATGCGGACTCCGTCAACCCCGACGTTGCTACCGAAAGTATCCCCATAGTCAGCCGCCCAGTCATATTGGTCAATATACATAAAACGTCTGGCTGCACCGTCCACGTCGCTGCTACCGACACGGCCGTTTGTATAGCGTACCTTCATGAATGAAAATACATTTTGAATCGGTTCCCAGAATTTCTCGTTGGAGAGTACCCAGCCGACACCGAATGCAGGGAAAGTACCGAAGCGTTTGCTTTTAGGGAAGTTCTCCCCACCATTGTATCCGATATTGAATTCGGCAAAATAACGGTCGTGCCATGAATAAGTAGCCCGGCCGGCAATACCTTGCAGGCGATAAGGTAATGAACCAATAAAATCACCGGCGTCATTGATGGTTTTGCTTTGTTGGGTATATACGAACATTGCTCCTACACGATGCTTACCGAATACGCGGTCGTAATTCAGGGAAGCTTCGAGATTATCTTTGCGATAACCACCGAAAGTTCCACTGAAAGCTAGGGCATTACTACCCTGATCCCAAGTAGTTTTTAAGATGGGATTTCCGGCTGCATCATACGGTTCACCTGTGCGGTCGGCGAAGTAATATGTATTTTCTCTTTTTGTATAAGAGGATTCACGACGATTGGAAACGTCGTATGCATACATGACACTTAATTTTAACCCTTCGGTCAGCATACTTAAATCTTGGGTCAATCGTACATTCGCCATGATTTTATTATCCATCGTTTTGCGGTATCCTGTTTTAGTAGCTTCTGCATACGGATTGCGGTTACCACCTTGCGTGTGGAGTCCCGGAACATATTCTACTCCATTAGCACGAAACATCACCGGGTACAAAACCGGGTTAACTTCGATGGTTGAGGAAAAAATCGATTCGGTATTAACTCCCGGATAATTACCATTCCCCAAATGTCCCTGTGCTCCGATTTCTACGGTAGTTGAACTGGTGACTTTCATAGACAGATTGGTGAGGAAGTTGTACCGGTCATAATTGATGCCCGTATTATAATTCTCATAATCATTTTCCCGTACCATTCCTTTTTCGTTGAAATAGCTGATAGAAGCATAGAATTGTGCCATTTGGCTACCTCCCCGTATATTTGCATTGACGCGTCGCTGATGTCCCCAATCTTTGAATACTACTTTTTGCCAGTCTACGTTCGGATATAGAAGCGGGTCCATACCCGATTCTGTATTTTTAATGTAAGAGGGCAGATACATTGGCGATAACCCGTCGGTGGTTAATGCCTCGTTGGCTGTATTCATATAAGTGATACCATCAGCGAATTTAGGCTGTTTGGTGAATTGGGTAAAACTTTCGTAATAGTCTACATTGACTACTGGCTTGCCTATGATACCCGGTTTTGTTTTTACGATAACCACTCCATTTGCACCACGTACACCATACACAGCAGTAGCGGACGCATCTTTAAGTACGGTAATAGATTCTATATCTCCCGGATCGATATCATTGAACGGACGTTCCACTCCGTCCACAATCATCAGCGGGTTCGAATTGTTGGGCGTGGAATATCCTCGAATCCATATATCCGATGCATCCTTTCCCGGTTCTCCCGTACGCTGAACGGCAATAACGCCAGACAATCTACCCACCAAAGCGGAAGTCAGACTTGCGGAAGGCATTTTTATATCCGATACTTTCAATGAGGATTGCGAACCGATAGAGCTGATTTTCCGTTGTTGGCTATAACCTACCACTACCAGTTCATCCATTTCATTAATAGTTTCTTCCATGATAATGTCGTAAACGGAAGCACTACCGATATTGATTGTGACAGGATTGAATCCAATATAGGTAAATGCGACCTGTGGATTTTTATCTGATACATTCAATGTATATAGTCCGTCCAAATTAGAGATCGTTCCATTTTGAGTACCTTTCTCCATTACATTAACGCCAGGCAGTGGCTCACCTTCTTTATTAGTGACACGTCCTGTTATTCTTTTCGTTTTCGTCTGATTTTGCCATACGATCTCGCTGTCTGATTTGCCTTCCTTCTTTTCCGTCTTTTCTGATGCGGATGAAGGAATGCTTAAAAACATCAACAACAGAACCATTAAGGAACTTTTTGTCGAACAGGGTTTTAATGCATTTCTCATACAAGGTTAATTCAATTAATTATTTGACTACATTTCTTTTGTTATGAATCACTTTTCAGTGTTTTCATGTGTTGCCAACGTTGACTGTCCCAACCGGTTGAGACATGACAAAAGTATAGCTTCGGGGTTAAAGTCGTGGTTAAAATCGGATTAATGCGGCGGTTAATGGGGGCTTTTTTTGTTAACCCCGCTAAAGAAACTATCGCAAAAGTATTCTTTTTATTATGTTATTCAACTCTAAAAATATATCTTTGTTCCGCATGAATCTATAAGATCAGTCATCATCTATGTGGAATAGACAAATATACCTTACTGTTATTGTTTGTATTGGTGTTCTTTTTTTGTCGAATCATTTATGTGCTCAAGGCTTAAAATTTCAGAGAGACGAAAATTCGATTGAAAACAGAACCTCATACAATGTCTTTGCCTATAAAAGTCACACGTTTAAAGACCGGCTTGATATTGCCTTCGACTATGCGGCACCAGAAACGTCGATGAGAGGAAATGTGCTCCGTATCAAGAATGAAAAGCAGAATCTTATTTATACATTGTCCTTTAATAGTGAGGAACAGGATGTAATTTTCAAGCTGAATGAAGAAGGAAAACAGAATCTGGTTACGTTGCATTTGAATAAGGAAGAGTTCAATCGCCGACGATGGCAACAGGTGCAAATCCTATTTAATCTGGTTAAAAACGACGTCACATTAAAGGTTAATAAAGAGAGATCAACTTGTCCGGACTTAAATTTTGCAGAGCAAAGCTGGAAGCCGGTGATGTATTTCGGACGTAGTGAATATATTATTGATATTCCTTCTTTCGGGATTCGTAATTTGTCCGTCAAAGATGATAAAACTACTTTCTTATTTCCCTTGAATGAAAACAAAGGAAATGAAGTGCACGATTCGGAGGGAAGCCGTATCGGTGAAGTGGTATGTCCGGTATGGATGATAAACGATGCTTATTTCTGGCGACATAAAGTAGCCTTTGAATCGAATGAAGTGGCGGGGGCTATGTTTAATGTTCACAACCAGGAAATTTATTATTTTAATGACAAGCAGATAACAACTTATAATACAACGAACGGCACTTCCAACACGAAAGAATATGCTGCTCCTTGTCCGATGAAATTCCGTTTGGGCACGAGTTTTGTCGATACCGGGCAAGAACGGTTGTATGCTTATGAAGTTTATGATCCGCCTTTTAGCGGGTATGCAAGTGCATGGTATGATTGGCATAATAACCAGTGGACTCCATTGAGCTATGATGTTCTGCCTACACAACTGCATCATCATAGTGCCTTTTATGATGAGACCAATCATCGGTACATTATTTTTGGCGGTTTTGGTAACCATCGCTTTTCCAATCGGTTCTATGCGATGGATGTGGTGACAGGGAAATGGAGTGAAATCAAATATACGGGCGATCATATTGATCCGCGTTATTTTACTTCTATGGGATACGAACCGTCTTCCAATTCTCTGTATATCTTTGGAGGAATGGGGAATGAGTCCGGGGATCAGGCTATTGAGCGAAGATACTACTATGACCTCTACAAACTGGACTTGAATACGAATCATCTGAAAAAGATGTGGGAAATTAAATGGAATCAAGCAAACATGGTGCCGGTAAGAAATATGATTTTACCAGGGGATTCTACTTTCTATACTTTGTTCTATCCGGAACATTATTCCCAGTCGTATTTGTGCCTGTATCGGTTCTCCATATCCGATGGGTCTTACCAAGTATACGGTGATTCTATTCCTATGCGTTCTGATAAGATAGCAACCAATGCTAATCTTTATTACAATGCAAATAGAAACGAACTTTATGCAGTGACTTTAGAATTTGATAATCAAGATCAGGCATCAGTTTCCAATATTTATAGTCTCTCTTTTCCACCCATCACAAAAGAGCAGATGGAAGTAGACGACACTTCGAGTCTATTTTTCTGGATCATGCTTGTTGGCGTTATTGTCATTGCGGCTTTGTTGGCTGTTGTTTCTATTTATATTTTTATAAAAAGAAAGAATCGTTCCGAAAATCAAATTGATAATGAGGAACCGGAGTTGCCGGAGGGAGAAGGGGAAATTGTGGATAACCTGCATAATCGTCCTAATTCGATTTATTTATTTGGAAACTTTTCAGTCAGGGATCGGCATAATCGGGAAATTAATTACTTGTTCAGTCCTAAACTAAAACAAGCTTTCATCTTGATTTTCGAATATAGTCTTTCCGAAGGAATCACCTCGCAAGAATTGAGTGAACAATTATGGCCCGACAAGACAGAGAATAAGGTAAAGAATATCCGGGGAGTTACCCTGAACCATCTGCGGAAAACACTGGCTGAATTGGATGGCATTTCTCTTGTTTATGAGAAGAATGTTTTTCGTTTGATATTGCAGGAACCTTGTTATTGTGATTATCTGCAATGTATGGAGATATTGACGGGTAATCCTGTAGAAGAACAATATGAACGACTCTGTGAGATTGTATCGCAGGGAGCTTTCCTGAAATCATTGGATATTCCTTTATTCGACCATTTCAAGGCACTGGTGGAGGCGCAATTAGAACCTACATTAAGCAGACAGGCAGAAGTGTGGTATGAAGAAGAGAAATATACCAAAGCTATTGCGATGGCTAATGCTAGTTTTAATTTAGACCCGTTGAATGAAAAATCATTGCGTATAATCATCGGTGCTTATTGTAAGCAGGGGCTATATAAGGAGGCAAAGACCAGATATAAACTTTTTGCAAAGCAATATCAAATGCTACAGGGGGAAAACTATTCTGTAACTTTGCAGAGTTTATCAGGAGGAGTTGTCCTTAATTAAAGGAAACAATGTCGTATTTATAACTGAATAGCCTTTTTGTGCGACTGCCTATTTATAGATTTGTATCGGCAATTCCCCCTTTAGTGCTCCTATGGCATTAAATGCTAACGACTCCATTTCATTCTCTCCGGGATAAACATAGATGGGAGCCAGGAAAGAGATTCTCTTTTTCAGTCTTGAAATCACATGGTCCGAATAGGCGATACCTCCTGTCAGAAGGATGGCATCTATCTTCCCACAAAGTACGGTGGCACTGGCTCCTATTGCTTTTGCAACATTGTAAATCATGGCATCCAGTATCAGTTCCGCTTTTTTATCTCCTTCTTCGATAGATTGTATAATGGCGGGAACATCGGTTGTACCTAGATGGGCGGTCAGTCCGGCGCGTCCGGAGATACGTTTTTTCAATTCGTCTTTGGTGAGTTGACCGCTAAAACATAGGTCGATCAGTTGACCGGCGGGAAGTGTACCGGCACGTTCCGGTGAGAAAGGACCTTCACCGTCCAATGCATTGTTGGCGTCAATGGCTCGTCCGTGGTGATGGACTGCGACAGAGATGCCACCTCCCAGATGGCAGATAATTAAATCCAGATTTTCGTATTGGGTTCCCTGCTCTTTGGCAAAGCGGCGGGCGATTGCTTTCTGGTTTAATGCATGCCAGATGGTGATCTTCGGCATTAAAGGAGAACCAGTAATGCGTGCTATATCCTCCAATTCATCCACCACTCCCGGATCAGCAATGAAAGCCGGACAGTTGGGTAATGTAGAAGCCAGCTCGCTGGCAATCAACCCTCCTAAGTTACAGGCATGGGTACGCATGGCATGTACGGTATCACGTTTCATGGCTTCATTTACCTCATACACTCCGCCTGGTATCGGTTTTACTAAACCGCCGCGTCCGATGATTGCATCAAAAGAAAAAGGTATCTTATTGTTTTCCAATTCTTGTAACACCAGGTTTTTCCGGAATTCAAACTGGTCTATTACCTCCGGAAAAGCGGATAGTTCTTCTACAGAATGTTTTATATTACTGACAAACAGCGGAGTTTCATTTTCGTAAACTGCTATTTTAGTAGAAGTAGAACCGGGGTTGATAACCAGAATTTTCATGAATAGTAGGCTTTTAGTGGTGAATTTAGAATGATGAGCCGGTGACTTGGCTGACTTGTTTTCTGCATTTGCAATCTCCTGACACTTGTAAGCAGGCCATTGCAATGCTGTAATATTTGGACAAGCCGGAATCACTACGCGATGGAAGTACTACAGGGCAAATAGGACCTTGCAGCAATCCTGCCATTTCTGCCTGTGCGAACAGAGAGACGGATTTGTAGAATGCATTACCCGACTCAATGTTCGGGAATATCAAGACATCTGCCTGTCCGTTGATAGGAGATACAATCCCTTTAATATCACCACTTGCTTGTTCGCAGGCAGTACGTACATCCAGCGGACCGTCAATAATCACATTTCCGAATTCTCCCGCTTCGGCAAGTTCTACGATATTCACATAATCTAGTGAATGAGGGAACTTGGCACTCACTTTTTCTGTGCAGTGAATCAACGCGACACGCGGTTGTTCGATGCCAAAGTGACGGCAGGTGCAGATAGCATACCAGATCATTTCTATACGTTGCTGTAAAGTAGGACGCGGAATGACGGCGGCATCCGAGAAGAAAAGCAGTTTATGGTAAGTAGGAATTTCCATTACTGCCAGATGCGTGAGGATTTTCCCTTTCGGTAACAAACCTTTTTCTTTGTCGAGTATGGCATGCAGTAAGTTGTCCGTATTGATAATCCCTTTCATCAAAATATCCGCTCCTCCTTCACGCACAATGCGGACAGCTTCGCGCGCCGCTTCATCCGGATTTTCTATGTGGATGGTTTTTACGTATTCAGGATATTGTTTGAGCGTGGGATATTTCTTCAGAATGGTAGAATCTCCAATCATCAGAAATTCTGCAATCCCTTCTTCCAAAGCACGGGAGATGGCATATTCAGTGTTAGGATCGTTCGCACAGACCACGGCAATTCGTTTTCTATGGTTTAGTTTTTTAAGATGAGCCGTTAACTGGGCAAAATTTAGAATAGGTTCCATAACGTTAGATTTTTAGCAAATATCAGAAAAATGATTGAAAAAATAATGATTATAACCCGAAAAATTACATCCATTATGTAACATTTTGCTATATTTTATTTGTTTTGGCTGTTGGATGTGCATGGAACCGTTTTTTCCTGTATTTTTGCAAATAAATCCCCCAATAAAATAAAAGCACCATGAAACAGTTTAAAAATCTATTATTTCTTAGCTTAATTCTCCTTTGTTGGACGCTTGTTTCCTGTAAAAGCAGCAAGACGTCTTCCGGTTGGTCTTTGATCTGGGAAGAGAACTTTAATCAGAAAAAGAGTTTCGATTCACAGGTCTGGAGCAAGATTCCACGCGGAAAGTCAGACTGGAATAACTATATGACAGACTTTGATTCCTGCTATGCCATGCGTAAAGGCAAACTGGTGTTGAGAGGTATTGTCAATCATACCCAACGCAATGACACTGCCCCTTATTTGACAGGTGGTGTGTATACAAAAGGTAAAAAGGCTTTTACGAACGGGCGTATTGAGATTTGTGCCAAGTTGAATGCGGCGGGAGGAGCGTGGCCTGCCATCTGGATGTTGCCTGAAGGAGCGGCATGGCCATCTGGCGGTGAGATTGATATCATGGAACGTTTGAATAACGATTCTATTGCTTATCAGACAGTCCATTCCCATTACACTTATACGCTGGGGATCAAGGATCATCCGGTATCACATTCTACGGGAGTGATTCACCCTGACCGCTACAATATTTTTGCAGTCGAAATGTATTCGGACAGTCTTTCATTTTATGTCAATGATGTACATACGTTTACTTACCCCCGCATACAAACGAAAGAAGAAGGACAATTCCCTTTTAATCAGCCCTTTTATCTGCTGATTGATATGCAGTTGGGAGGTTCGTGGGTGGGAGCAGTCTCTCCCGAGGATCTTCCGGTAGAAATGGAAGTGGACTGGGTGCGTTTTTATCAACGAAAGTCAATAAAATAAGAACATATATGGATATTCAATTTCCTCCCTTTTTGCAGAAAGGTGATAAAGTGGTTATTGTATCACCTTCGAGTAAGATAGACCAACAATTCCTGAAAGGAGCTAAGAAACGGATGGAATCATGGGGCTTGAAAGTGGCTATAGGAAAACATGCCGGAAGTTCATCCGGAAGATATGCCGGGACAATCAAGCAGCGGCTGAAAGATTTGCAGGATGCGATGGACGACCCTAAAGTGAAAGCTATTCTTTGCAGCCGTGGAGGGTACGGGGCGGTACATTTGATCGATAAAATTGATTTTACGACCTTTCGTGAACATCCGAAATGGTTACTGGGCTTTAGCGATATAACCGCTTTGCACAATCTGTTTCAGAAAAATGGATATGCTTCCCTTCATTCATTGATGGCACGTCATCTTACGGTGGAACCGGAAGACGATCTTTGTGCGAACTATCTGAAGGATATTCTATTGGGAACTATTCCTTCTTACATGTGCGAGAAGCATAAACTGAACAAGCAGGGGACGGCACAAGGCGTTTTGCATGGCGGTAACATGGCGGTAGCCTACGGTTTGCGTGGCACTCCTTATGATATTCCGGCGGAAGGCACTATACTATTTATTGAAGATGTTAGCGAACGTCCGCATGCCATCGAACGTATGATGTATAATTTGAAACTGGGGGGCGTGTTAGAAAAACTGTCCGGATTGATTATCGGTCAATTTACAGAATATGAAGAAGACTGTTCGTTGGGCAAGGAACTGTATGCTGCTTTGGCAGATTTAGTAAAAGAGTATGATTATCCCGTCTGTTTCAATTTCCCGGTGGGGCATGTGACTCATAATCTCCCGCTTATCAACGGTGCAAAAGTAGAGCTTGTGGTGGGAAAGAAAAATGTGGAACTAAAGTTTATATGTTAATAATCCATTCCATCTGAACGATGCTGTGGTGAAAATGACTAATTTTGAGGCTTTAATAGATAAAAGGACGATGAAAAAGAAAACTATGATAGTATTAATGAGTGCCTTTTTGTTATTATCAGCATTCTCTTGCGGTGGAGGTAACAAGGCAAATAGTACGAGTGAACAAGACGAAAAGACAGTTGTGAATGTACCTCAGTTTGATGCGGATAGTGCTTATTTGTATGTAAAGAATCAGGTAGATTTCGGACCTCGTGTTCCTAACACTAAAGAACATGTAGCCTGTGGCAATTACCTTGCCAGTCAATTAGAGGCTTTCGGTGCTCAAGTGACTAATCAATATGCTGATTTGATTGCTTATGACGGTACGCTGTTGAAAGCGAGAAACATTATCGGTTCTTATAAGCCGGAAAGTAAAAAGAGAATCGCTTTGTTTGCACATTGGGATACACGCCCATGGGCTGATAACGATCCTGACGAGAAGAACCATAAAACTCCGATTCTGGGTGCAAATGATGGTGCCAGTGGGGTAGGAGCTTTGCTCGAAATAGCTCGTCTGGTCAATCAGCAACAACCGGAATTGGGGATTGATATCATTCTGTTGGATGCAGAGGACTATGGTGCACCACAGTTTTATACAGGAAAGCATAAGGAGGAATTCTGGTGTCTGGGATCGCAGTATTGGGCACGTAATCCTCATGTACAAGGATATAATGCACGTTTTGGTATCCTGCTCGATATGGTAGGAGGTGAAGGCAGTGTGTTTATGAAAGAAGGGTATTCGGAAGAATTTGCTCCGGACATAAATAAGAAGGTTTGGAAAGCGGCAAAGAAAGCGGGTTACGGAAAGACTTTCATGGATGGAAACGGAGGATTTGTAACAGACGACCATCTGTTCATAAATCGTCTGGCACGTATTAAAACGATCGATATTATTCCCTACAATCAGGAAGGTGATTTTACCCCGACATGGCATACTGTCAATGACAATATGGAACATATTGATAAGAATACGTTGAAAGCAGTCGGTCAGACGGTATTGGAAGTGATTTACAATGAGAAATAATAGAATTGAGAAATAATATAATAAGGTGTTGATAGATTGATATGCCGGTTTTAAATACGGCATCTGCTATTCGCACACTGGTATATTGTCTAATTAAATAATTACTATAATGTCAATTAATGAACTACAAGATGAAGTGATTGCGGAATTCAGTGACTTCGACGATTGGATGGACCGTTATCAATTACTTATTGATTTGGGAAATGAGCAGGAACCACTTGAAGAAAAATATAAGACGGAACAAAATCTGATTGAAGGATGCCAGAGCAGGGTATGGCTTCAAGCGGATGATGTGGATGGTAAAATCGTTTTTAAAGCAGAAAGCGATGCTTTGATTGTAAAGGGGATTATTGCCTTGTTGATTAAAGTCCTTTCCGGACATACTCCTGATGAAATCTTAAATGCAGATCTTTATTTTATAGACAAGATCGGACTGAAAGAGCATCTATCGCCAACGCGTAGCAACGGTTTGCTGTCGATGGTAAAACAAATACGAATGTATGCATTAGCATTCAAAGCGAAAGAGGGGAAGTAAAAACTTCCCTTTTTTATTGCTGCTTTTGGGAAGTCAGGTGGTTCATGGTCAGTATGATACCGATAAACAGGAGGATTGACCCGAATAGGACGATGAGATACGGGGTACCGTTAATCAGGTCGTCCATATTTTCTGCTTCGGGATATTTGATGCTAAGATAGACTGACAATGAGTTGTTTAGTACATGCATGAGTATACAAGGTATCAGACTGCCTGTTTTGTAATAAGTCCATGCCAGCAGGATACCGATCAGAAAAGCCGGAAGGATCTGGGCGGGATTTATATGAAAGACACCGAACAGAAGTGCGGAAATCAGAATTGCTTTAGTCGGATTGTATTGCTGAAGTAAAGCGTGTGTAATGGCTCCGCGAAACAATAACTCTTCAAGTACGGGACCTACGATGGCTATTGCAAGAATGCCGCCCCAACCGGATTGGAGAATGTTGAAAGATTGTTCCATGATATTGGGAATCCAATCCAGCAGGCTCATTAGTGAGGAGACTGCAAACCCGCAAGTGAGGATTGCAATGGCACTACAGACCAGATAAGGGGCTGACACAGGTAACCATGTTGCCTTCTTTTTACTGATATAACCGGCTTTCCATAGATAAATACCCATCATAATCTGACCGGCTAGTTGTGCCGGGATCATAATCATTTGCGTCAGAGTGACTTTATCCAGATTTCCCGTGGTGACGAACAAATAGATCGTACAGGGAATCATAATCAGGATTGGAGCAATAATCTGCGCAATGAGAAGGTCTATTAATACTAACTTGATAGCCGTTTTCATGTTTTTTTATTTAGTGGTAAAGAAACTATAGATAAACATAGCTAACATGGATATAGCTATTACCACCAAAGAGATACTCATAAATGACTTTTGCATAAGAATCTATTTTTTAAGAATTGTTTCTGTCTCTTCAGCATCCTTATGGAGCTGTGTTATTAACTCGTCGATACTGGAGAATTTCAGTTCGGGACGTGTCCGTTTAACAAAAGTAAGCCGGATGAATTTATCATATATGTCAGAATGGAAGTGGAGGATATTCACCTCAATCGTCCGGTTCGGACCATTGTCAATCGTCGGGCGGACACCTATATTCAGCATCCCCATATACGTTTTCCCGTCAAATGTTACCCATACGGCATATACGCCATCGGCAGGAATCAGTTTATCGGGATCATCCACCCGTAAATTGGCCGTTGGGAAACCTATCTTTCTGCCTACCTGATAGCCGCCTACTACGATCCCGTCAAGGAAATATTCATATTTCAAACAATGGGCGGCCAGGCTAACTTCTCCTTCATGAAGAAGTTTGCGGATCAGGGAAGAGCTCACCGGAATGTTGGGTTCGTTCCCTATTTCTATATTGCTGGTATACGCTTTGGCGCGAATCACTTCTATGCCAATTTCTTTTCCATAACGTACATAATCCTCGAAACCTTCGCTGCGGTTATGTCCGAAACGATGGTCATAGCCGATAACCAGATATTTTACCTGATAACGCTCTTTTAGCAACTGTGTCATAAACTCCCGGGCAGTGAGCCGGGAAATTTCCGGAGTGAAATCAAGCATTAGGCAGTAGTCTACCCCAATGTCTGCAAGCAGACTTATTTTTTCTTCGGGGGTAGTCAGAAGGTCCGGACGATACTCCGCATTCATCACTTTTCGGGGATGAACGGGAAAAGTAACCAATGCAGAGCGTAGACCTTTGGCGGCGGCTATCTCTTTCACTTGCTGAATCAGATAGCGATGTCCTGCATGTACTCCATCAAAGAAACCGATGGTAGCTACGCAGGGTTCCGGGGTAATTGCCGATGTGTCACGTATAATCTGCATATCTCTAAAATTATTTGAGGTTGAAAAGATGGCTCCAGTCTTCGCCTGCTTTCGCTGTATAGGTAGAAATTCCTAAATTTTGGGCTGTCTTACAGTTCATTTCAGAGTCATCAATAAAAAGCGTTTCTTTCGGATCGATACCGGCATCCTCTATGATTGCCTTGAATATCTCCGGTTCGGGCTTGGCCATTTTCATTTCAAAAGAGAGATACGTTTTTTCAAAATAATCTTCCACCTTAAAGGTGCGATAAGGAAACAAATGAGCGCATGTCCATTCCCAATGAATTTGGTTGGTATTGCTCAATAAATAGACGACATATTTCTCACGTAATTTTAATAATAAATCCAGTTTTTGTGTGGGTATATCTACCAGAAAGCTATTCCAGGCTGCATCTATTTGTTTGTCGCTAATTGCTTTGCCTATCATTTTACGAACTCCGTCACGGAATTCGGCAGGTGTAATCAATCCTTTTTCCTGTTGCATCAGGAGTCCGTCCTGGTTCTGGATATCCAGCAATTCATCCACGTTTTGGAGCCCTAACTTCTGAAAGTGCTCAATGCAACGTTGGCGGTCGAGATTGATAAGTACACCACCTAAATCAATAAGAAGGTTTTTTATTCCTTTACTTTTCATTTCTGTCTTTTTTGTGAATAATACGTTGAACCAGGCGAACAAGTTCTCCAACCCATAACACCGTGGACGAAACGCCTATAATAAGAAGCCAGGTTTGCCAGTCGAGCGGTTCCGTGCGGAATACGGCTCCACCGAACTGTACGATGAGGAATTGTCCGGCAAGAATAGCCAGTACAATAAGCTCCATCCCGTAGGATTTGGAAAGTCCCTTGAATGCCGAATCGGTAGTACCGAATACACGGGCATTGAACAGATTCCAGAATTGCAGCATGACAAAGAAGGTGAAGAAAATAGTCAGGTTGTGTACATTCATTCCTTGTGTGCTGTGGTCGAAATAATAAATCATTCCGAGCAGTACGATGAGGAAGATAGAGCCCACACCTATTATATTAGCCCGCATTGCCTTACTGATAATAAAATCGGTACTGCGACGAGGTTTCTCAAGCATCACCGTTTCGCTGGGTGGAATGGAGGCAAGAGCCAAAGCGGCAAAAGTATCCATAATCAGGTTCACCCATAACATTTGTGTTACAGTCAGCGGAAGTTCCGTACCGATTACGGAGCCTAGCAGAACGATAAGCAATGCTACAAAGTTGATCGTTAGCTGGAAAACAATGAAACGCTGGATATTTTTATACAGTGAACGTCCCCACATAACAGCGGTTCCTATACTGTTGAAGGAGTCATCGAGCAATGTAATATCACTGGCTTCTTTAGCTACAGAAGTACCTGTACCCATTGACAAACCTACTTGAGCATGATTCAAAGCCGGAGCATCATTCGTTCCGTCTCCGGTTACCGCTACCACTGCTCCTTTTTGTTGAAGCAGTTGTACCAGACGTTGTTTGTCTGTCGGACGGGCACGGGACATGATTTTTAAGTCCATCACTCTGTCCAGTGCTTCTTCATCGCTCAATTCGGCAAATGCAACACCGGTGATTCGATTTCGTTCCGTATCAGTTTCAGAGTTCCAAAGACCTATCTGGCGTGCGATTTCCGTGGCAGTTCCCGGAGTGTCGCCGGTCACGATTTTGATACCGATACCTGCAGACTGGCATTTTGCAACCGCAGCAGGTACATCCGGACGAATCGGGTCGGAGATGGCAACCACTCCCAAGAAATTGAGGTCGTTGGCTGAAACAAGTTCCGTGCAATCGTTCGGCTCATTTTCTCCGACAATCTTGAATGCAAATCCAAGTGTACGCATAGCCATATTCTGATAGCTCAACAGTTGTGCTTCCACTGTAGAACGATACTCTACCGCATCCACTTGCCGTCCATCCAGAACAACTTCTTTACACTTACCCAAAACAATTTCAGGAGCTCCTTTTATATAAAGTATTTTTTTTCCGATCAATGGAGATTCAACAAGAGTCGCCATGAATTTCCGTTCGGTAGAGAAGGTGAGTTGATCGAGAACATGAGCTTGTTCGCGGAGTTGCAGGTAATCTCTTCCCTGTTTGTTAAGCCAGAGCAATAAAGCCACTTCGGTTGGATTTCCTACGCCTTTGGGTTTTTCTCCATTGGTTGATTCTTCAAGGAAAGCTGTTGAATTGGCGCTGATTCCTTCTGCGATAAGTGCGCTGATATCGTCATCAGACAAGTCACTGCCATTTTTGATACCATAGAAATTGGGTTCGTGCACTTGCATCAGATTTTGCGTCAGTGTGCCGGTTTTATCCGTACAAATCACGGTGATGGCTCCCATTGTTTCGCAAGCGTGCATTTTCCGCACCAAGTTGTTGGTGGAAAGCATACGGCGCATATTCAATGCCAGACTAAGCGTGACACTCATTGGCAATCCTTCAGGCACAGCTACTACAATCAGTGTAACTGCCATCATAAAATATTTCAGTGTCCGTTCGAAAACCGGAAGCCACTCATGCCACCCGTTCAGCGAACCGAAATCAAAAAATAACAATACATCCTTGACAAAGAATATGAGAAAAGCAAGACCGGCAACGGTAAAACCGATCTTTCCGATCAGATTTGCAAGTTTGGTCAACTGTATGTTCAGCGGGGTGGGCTCGAGGTTGTCCTCTGTACTCTGCCGGGCTACTTTTCCGATTTCAGTAGCATCTCCCACATACAGCACGCGCATGCTACCATGTCCATCCACCACTGTAGTGCCACGCATCACCAGATTGGAGGCATAAGTGGCTTCTTCATCAAAATCAGCTTCTAGAGTAGTTTTGTTAATAACAGGTTCTCCGGTCAGATTGGATTCGTTCACTTGCAGAGAGATAGCTTCCAGCAACTCTCCATCAGCGGGAATTTCTTCACCTGTTTCCAGAATGACGATATCACCTACCACTATGTCTTTACGAGGGATTTCCTGTACGCGTCCGTTCCGGACCACTTTTACCAGGGTTTCTTCATTGACCGCATTCAGCAGATCGAACTTCTTACTGGCATCATATTCGAAGAAGAAACCGATTCCGGTAGCCAATAAGATAGCGGCTATAATTCCGATTGTTTCGGCATATTCGTTTTCGATGATGGAGATGATTAACGAGAAAGCGGCTGCTACTAATAGTACACGGACAACCGGGTCTTCAAATTTTTCCAGATAAAGTTTCCAGAGAGAAGGGCGCTTGGGGGGCGTTAACAGGTTAATACCATTTTTCTCCCTGCTTTGTAGGACTTCGTCATCAGTAAGTCCTAAATGATAATAGTCATTTTTATTTGTACTCATGCAGATACATGCGTTTAGTTTGAACCGCAAAAATACAACATAAAATTGTGATAGAATGTTTAATTAAAACTTTTTATGAAGTCGAATTTGTTAGCGTGGTTTACCACATGACCGGTAAGGAATTGTAAACCAGAATGTAGAGCCTTCACCTTCTACGGAATCCGCCCCGATTTGACCGCCAAGTTTGGCGACAATAGTTTGAGATATGGAAAGTCCCAGTCCGGCTCCTTTTTTATCTTTATTCAGTTTCACAAAGCGCTCGAATACATCCGGTAATTTCTCTGCTGGAATTCCGGCTCCGGTATCCTTGACATAAAAGTAAAGCTCGGTGTCCCTAGCTTCATAGCCGAGGCGGATGCTACCTTCATGGGTGAACTTAATGGCGTTGCCGGCAAAGTTTGAAAGCACTTGTGCCACCCGGTTCCGATCTGTTTGAATCATGCAGGAAGAACAGGATGGTTCCGCTATAATTTGTATCTTTCCTCCGGCGTCATCGACTCTCATTTGAAAAAGTTGTTGTAAATCTGAAAGTAACTGGTTGACGTCAACCGTTGTCTGTACAAATTCCAATGTTCCGGCTTCGATTTTTGATATATCGAGAATGTCGTTGACCAGTTGCATCAGGAGGTCGGCATTCATTTTTATGATTTCTTGATATTGAGCCTTTTCCTCTTCTGTTGTTGCGCTGCCTAATACCTCTGCAAATCCGGTAATAGCATTGAGAGGGGTACGGATTTCATGGCTCATGTTGGCTAAAAAGGCAGATTTTGAAATATCGGCTTTTTCTGCTTTTTCTTTGGCTAGTTGTAGTTCCTTTTCAGCTTGTTTTCGGCGGGTAACATCATGTACGGTGATTACCATGTTCTCTTCTTCATTCAGAAGGAAGTAAGAACCGGATATGACTGCATCACATTCCACGGTAGTATTATCAGACGTAACTACGGATAAAGTGGCTTCAAGATCGGTGAAGTTTCGTCTCTGTTCGAAAGCCTGGCGTATGGCGGCACGTATCGGACAAGAGCCGCAGAAACTATGCGTGCCGCAACCTCCTTCGGCTGCCAAAGCATTGCGACATTGCAACAGGTCGCCTACTCTTTTCTCTTCTGTTCCTTTTTTAGTTCCGGTTTTTTGATAATAGTTGGTTTTTAGTACCTTGAAATCATTGTCTATTAATAGGATAAAAGCATGTACATTCTTTAAGATGGCACCGGCGATATGGCTGGTACGTTCCAACTTTCTGGATTCACGGAACAATCGTTGTTGCATCCGCAGGCATTTCCTACGTTCCCATAAAAAACTGATTAGTAGGATTGCGCATAAAATTATTAAGGTAGACAATAGTGCTATAAGCATAGTATAATATTGTTGTTTTAGCTTGATAATATGACTACAAAGATAGTTTTTTTCTTTAGTTTAAAAATAGTGTTGAACAAATATCTTGCTATTTGTGTTATATTATTTAGGAAACCAATTAAAAATACGAACGTTATGAAAAAGTACATTTGCACGGTCTGTGAATATATTTACGACCCCGAACAAGGAGATCCGGAAAGTGGAATCGAACCAGGAACAGCATTTGAAGATATTCCTGATGATTGGACTTGTCCATTATGTGGAGTCGGAAAAGAAGACTTTGAACCGTACGAAGGATAAAACCAAGAGAGAGAATTATTAAGAGGAGAATGACTGGGTGTATAAATATATACCCGGTCATTTTTTATTTTTATGGTAGGAAATTATTCTGCTGATTATAAATGTAATATCTTTGATGCAAAAATCGGAAGTTATGTATAATAGAGCAACTGTCATGACCGATCTAAGGTATCTATCATACCCTGTAATCTTTGTATTATTGATATTCAGTCTTCTGATGGCTGGTTGTAGCGACGATGAGAATGAAGAACAACCTCCTGCTCCGGATGTTCCGGATTATAGCACGATTGTAGTAAAAGATATACAGAATATACCTGCGGACTTCACATTTGACCGGGTTGAGGTGAAAATGACGGGTGTTGATTGGCAAGTGATTGAGACTCTTAGCTTTCCTTATGAGAACGGGCAGATAATAATGGCACTTCCCACTAGCTTTTCTTCGGAAAAGCTCCAGATAGTAGATCGGCGTAATGGTATGAGTGGTTATTGGACCGGAACTTCAGATGATGCGGATGCTCTTGTGGCGACATTAGGAGATTTCTTTGTTTTTAATGGAGATAAAAGAGTGGGGCGAATTGCTATTTCCAACTGGTCTGGTAAAGGGGCTTCTGCCGGGAAAGCTACACTGGTGAGTTATCAGTATGCCGACCGTCCTTTTACATTGACAGGCAGTGATAAATCATATTATTATAGTAACTGTTCTTTTAATAAGGGGTGGAATATTTTTGCCAATATAAATCCGGACTCGGAAGGCGGGACTGCAAAAGTGCTTCGTACAACTACTGTTCCGGAATCTACCTTATTCTGGCGTTTAGCTGAATCATACGTATATAATTGATTTTATAAAAGAGATTATTAGATATGAAAAGGAGAATCAGCTATGTATTGACACTACTGATCCTCCTTTTTTTATTCTTTATTTTATCTGTTAAGAAGCTCTTTTCTCTTTCACATCACTGCTGGCTTCCACTACATTCACTACATAGTCACCAAGTTTCTCGCATTCGGCGATAATATCCATGTAGTAAACTCCCATCTGATAATCATATTCTTTGTTGTTCACATCCAGAATATTCTGATTCTTCAGTTGGTTACGATAATTATTGATTTCGTTTTCGATGTTGAAGGACTTGTTGACATCAATGCTTTGATGCTCCGGCTTTTCTACTACTATAATCATTTGGGCAAGTGCATCGTTAGTCAGCTTCATCATGAAATGAATATGCTCATATTGTTTTTCGGTAAAGTCTTGATTAGTCTGACGTTTCCGGTTGATGGTACGTGCCAGATTATAGCAGCTGTCGCCAATGCTTTCAATTTCTGTCACTTCACGCAACATACCACGTATTTGTAATTTACTTTCAGAACTCAAACGGCCTTCGGATACCTGATTCAGGTAGTTGGCTATTTCAAGTTCCATATTGTCGCTGATATTTTCATATTTTTCTATCCGGCTGAACAGTTTATTGAAATCGTCATCCTTTTCCGTATGCAACAGATCCTGCACCATGCCGAACATCCGGTGCGTACGTTCTGCGAAAAGATGGATTTCCTTACGTGCCTGAAGGATAGAAAGTTCAGCAGTGGAAAGCATACCACCAGTGATAAACCGCAGGCGAGGTTCTTCGTCTTCTTCTTTCGGATGAATTAAAGCGCATACGGTACGCTCAATCAGTTTCACACCCCATATCAGGATACATACGTTGCAGATGTTGAAGATAGAGTGGAAAGCAGACAGCTTGTAAGAAATGGCAACTTCAGGGTTGTTTGTCTGGAAGAATGTATCTACTACCCAGTTCACAAACTCCATGAAAGGGTGGAAGATAACCAATACCCAGATGACACCGAACACATTAAAAACAAAATGGGCCAATGCTGCCCGCTTAGCCTGTGTGTTGGCTGTAAGTGCGGCAAGATTGGCCGTGATCGTAGTTCCGATGTTCTCTCCTAATACAAGTGCTGCTCCTAGTTCCAGACTAATCCAACCGTTGGCACACATAATTAATGTGATTGCCATGGTGGCTGCAGAGGCTTGCACAATCATGGTCAGTATAGTACCGATGAGCAAGAACAGAATAATGGAGAAGAATCCCATATCTGTGTAGTTCTGTACGAAGGCGAGCATTTCCGGGTTGGCATTCAGGTCGGGGGCGTTTGCTTTCAGATAAGAGAGCCCCATGAAAAGGAAAGAAAAACCGAAAATGAATTCACCGATGGACTTGCGGTTGCTTTTACCGGAGAAGATGAGCGGAAGAGCGATGGCTAGAAGTGGAAGAGCAAAGGCAGCCATGTCGACCTTAAATCCGAAAATTGAAATGATCCAGGCAGTTACAGTAGTACCGATATTGGCACCCATAATAACGCTGATGGATTCGGCAAGTGTAAGTAACCCGGCGTTCACGAAACTAACGACCATCACCGTCGTTGCTGAAGAAGACTGGATAAGGGCTGTAATCAACACTCCTGTTAGAACTCCCGTTACCCGATTGGTAGTCATTGCCGTTAGAATACTTCGCAATCTATCACCCGCGACCTTTTGTAAGCCCTCGCTCATGATTTTCATTCCGTAGAGGAAGAGTCCCAATGAGCCTATGAGCTTTAAAAAATCATAAAAAGAATATTCCATCTATAATATTTTTAATGGTTATTTGTTCTCAATCTGATTATAAGTATATTAGTCCCAAATTATTCACCTTTTAACGAACTCGATGAAACAGATGTTACAAATATGTTGCAAAAATAACAATAATTCCAAAGAATTCCCTATCGGAAGCTCACTTTTGGATATTTATTACGGTTTTAATCTTAATTTTCCTTATCAAGTAGTGAGTGCCAAGGTCAATAATCGCTCCGAGGGACTTAATTTCAGAGTATATAATAATAAGGATGTAGAGTTTCTGGATGTGAGAGATCAGTCCGGTATGCGTACTTATGTCCGTTCGCTTTGTTTTGTCTTGTTTAAGGCTGTCACGGAACTCTTTCCCGAGGGAAAATTGTTTGTGGAACATCCTGTTTCAAAAGGTTATTTCTGCAATTTGCGGATTGGACGCCCCATTGAACTCGAAGATGTGACGCGTATTAAGCAACGGATGCAGGAGATCATTGCGGAAAATATTCCTTATCACCGCATTGAATGTCATACGGCGGAAGCGGTACGGGTTTTCAGCGAGCGGGGGATGAATGATAAAGTGAGGTTACTTGAAACTTCCGGTTCTCTTTATACCTATTATTATACGTTGGGTGATACTATTGATTATTATTATGGTAATCTGCTGCCCAGCACCGGATATCTTAAATTGTTCGATATTGTGAAGTATTATGACGGGTTGCTACTCCGGATTCCGAGCCGGGAAAACCCGAATATGCTCGAAGAGGTCGTGAAGCAGGAAAAAATGCTGGATGTCTTTAAAGAATATCTGAACTGGAGTTATATCATGGGGCTTAATAATGCCGGAGATTTTAATCTTGCCTGTGAAGAAGGGCATGCCACTGACTTGATTAATGTGGCGGAAGCATTGCAGGAGAAAAAGATAGCGCAGATAGCCGACACTATCTTCCATCGTGGTGAAAACGGCAACCGGGTAAAACTGGTATTGATTGCCGGACCGTCTTCTTCGGGAAAGACAACATTCAGCAAACGGCTTTCTATTCAGCTGATGACAAATGGCTTGAAGCCATTCCCCATCTCTTTGGATAATTATTTCGTAGACCGTGAGGAAACCCCTTTGGATGAAAACGGAAACTATGATTATGAATCACTTTATGCGCTCGATCTGGAATTGTTTAATCAACAGCTGCAGGCGCTTCTTCGTGGAGAGGAGGTGGAATTGCCCCGTTTTAATTTCTCTCTTGGCAAAAAGGAATATAAAGGTGATAAACTGAAAATAGAAGATAATACCATTCTGATTCTGGAAGGTATTCATGCCTTAAATCCGGAACTGACACCGCATATACCAGCCGAACGGAAATTCAAGATTTACGTTTCAGCATTGACCACTATTTCGTTGGATGACCATAACTGGATTCCAACTACCGACAACCGTTTGTTGCGCCGTATCATCCGCGACTTTAATTATCGGGGATATTCTGCACGTGAAACCATATCACGCTGGCCTAGTGTACGTGCCGGTGAAGACAAATGGATATTCCCTTATCAGGAGAATGCTGATGTCATGTTTAATTCAGCGCTGCTTTTTGAGTTTGCCGTGCTTCGATTGCACGCCGAGCCTATTTTGATGGGTGTTCCGCGTAACTGTCCTGAATATTGTGAAGCCTACCGGTTGTTGAAGTTTATTAAATATTTTGTTCCGGTACAGGATAAGGAAATTCCGCCTACTTCTTTGTTGCGTGAATTTTTAGGAGGAAGCAGCTTTAAATATTAAGCAGAAAAATTAGGATATATTCGTGAATTGTGTTTCCTTTGCAGAAAATACAAATAAACCTTTTGTTGTAGTGAAGCAAGGGAACACAAAAATAAACAATATTTGAGTGATATTTAGGGAAAGAATGTTATGGTTGTTATGCAAAACTTTAAAATATTGAACCTTTGATTACTTTTGCTGTTAAGAAGGGACTACATGCAACAAAAAAAATGTGAATATGATTTTTTATAATAGTCTTTTAGCAAAGTGGTTCTTAGGAAAAGGGAAGAAACACTATTTTATGTTAGGCTGGTTTTTCTTTACCCGCTATAAATATCTGGAAGTCTGGGAAGATATGGAACTCCGAATTCATGCCAGACAGTATTGGGAATGTTTTTCTTTAACCCTGATACCAGCACTTATTTTATCATTACTTTTTTCATGGTGGTGGATGGTGCTGCCATTCGTGACTTATCACATACTTTATTGGTTTGAAAAGATCATCTGTCACCATTCTATCTTTAATTGGGAGGCAATGAAACATTGTGGCGATACGCTTTATCTCAGGAAGAGAAAAGCGTATGCCTGGAAAAAAGGTTATGGGAAAAAAGAATTGCCCGCATCCAGATGGAATGATTAAAACCTCACTTTAAATGCTTCTTTATCCAAAGCAGATGTCCATACTCGGTATCGTTGGAAGTCCAATGCTCATTAATGGGAGTAATCAGTGCTTCTTTCGGACAGTTTAGTACATTGTATACGATGTAGCTGGTTGTCGGAGGACATACATCATCGTTGAATCCCCATGTCATATAGGTATCTGCTTTGATTAATTTCGCAAAGTTCACAACATCATAATAGGCCATTGTCTTTATTTTTTCAGGAGTATCCATATCTACCGAATTCCTGAAGAAATGAGGATATCCGCCGGCACGTCCGGCTTTATAACCTGCCATGTCACTTAATGCAGGATGATTGGCGACACAGGCTGTCACCCGTTGATCCAGTCCCGCAGTGATTAATGCCAAGGCTCCTCCCTGGCTACCTCCTTGTGCTATTACATTTTTACCATCCCACTCCGGTAGGGAAGTCAGGAAATCAATAGCGCGTACACAGGCCAGATATACTCGTTTCATATAATAATTGTCGCGGCTATCGAGTCCATTGGTTAAGTAGCCGTTCTCTCTGCCATTAAAAGCATTGCTGATTTCTTTGAATGCTTCGTCACTCATTTCCGGATGAAGGCCGTGTATCTCGATCTCAAAACGGATGCAGCCTTGCTCTGCATAATATTTGTGTCGCAGTGGTTCTTTGATTGTTTTGATTCCTGCTCCCGGAGGGCATAATACAACGGGAAATTTACCCTCTTTCTTTGGATAGAACAAATATCCGTAGACGCATTGCCCACGTTTGTTCAATTGCAGCTTTACGAGATAACAATCTATTTTATCGGTTGAGTACTTTTCTACATGTTCTTTGGTGTACGTTAGAGGAAATTCTTTTTGTTCCGCTTTCGCTTTTTCCCAGAATTCTTTGAAGTCGGAAGGCATGGTAGTGTACGGAAGAAGCTTTTCCGGTGAAAAACCAACTTTAACATGATGTGAATAAGTCTTTCCATCTACGGTGGCTTTCAGTCGACAATCACGGAAGCCGGGTTCTTTCATTGTGCCGAGAGAAATTACGGCTTTGCCGTTTTTCAAAGTTACACTTCCCTTGGTGTCAGCGGTAGGCATCATATCTCCTCCTATTTCATAGGTGACGGTTACGTTATCCCTGGGAATACCATATTTATAGAATTGTACTTCCACAGTTGCTTTTTCTCCCGTTTTATAGAGCCAGTCGGCATGGTTGGGAACTGTGACCCAAAGTACATCACTTTTATAAGGGTAGTTTTCGGCTACGGCGGATAATAAAGTTAGTGACAATAGCCATACGGATAAAAGTAGTCTCTTCATGGTGTTATTCATTGTTTTTATCTTAAAGCTTCCACTTCTTCCGGTGTCAAAGGAATCTTCTTGCCTAATCGGCGGGCACCGGTTTCTGTAATCAGATAATCTTCTTCATTGCGGATACCGCCGAAGTTCTTATAAGTTTCCACTACATCATAGTTGATGAAATCAGTGAATTTCTTTTCTGCTTTCCACATATCGATCAGTTCCGGAATAAAGTAAATACCCGGTTCTACCGTATGTACGAATCCCGGTTCCAATGGGATGGCGAGGCGTTGCGATTTGCGACCGAACTGTGTGCTTTTCGGCTGGCCGTTGTAACCTACCCATATCTCTCCCAGATTCTCCATATCATGTACATCCAATCCCATCATGTGACCTAATCCGTGCGGATAAAACAACGCATGGGCTCCTTCGCGTACAGCATCCTCGGTATTCCCTTTCATCAATCCGAGCGCCTTCATGCCGTCCACCATGACGCGGGCCGACAGCTCATATACGTCCATATAAGGAATACCCGGACGGAGAGCCTTTACGGATTCCAGGTGCATGGCGTTCTGAATCTCGTATACTTCACGCTGACGGGTGGTGAACTTCTTATCGGCGGGAATGGTAGACGACATATCACCCGCATAACCTGATTCTACTTCTGCACCGGCATCGATTAAGAACAAATCACCCGGTTTCACTTTATTTCCGTGATAATGATTGTGCAGAGTCTGTCCGTTGATAGTGGCAATTGTAGCGAATGAGAGCTGGCAGTTATTAGATTCGGCCACCCGGTTCATTTCAGCTACCACTTCATATTCGTACATACCCGGACGAAGTACCTTCATGGCTGTAATATGCATATCGGCAGTAACATCGCAAGCCTTTTCTATTTCTACGATTTCTTCTGCAGATTTATAGTTGCGTTGAGCAATCACGGCACGGATGAATGGAACAGAACCTTCCTGATGTGCGGGAGGGATACCCAGCCAGTCCATCAGTTTCAGTTTATGTTCGGGGCGGTAAGGAGGCAGATAGTGAACTGCTTTCCCTTTCTGTACACACTGATGGAGATAGCTTACAATGTCAGCAGACGGCATCAGATTTTTTACGCCTACACGTTCGCATTTTTCGTGTAATGTCGGCTGTGATCCCATCCATACGATTGCGTCGATAGACAACTCATCACCAAAGATAATTTCTTTGTCTTCATCTATATCGATAATAGCCGAAAGTCCGGCACATGAAAGTCCGAAATAATAAAGGAAAGTGGAATCCTGACGATAACGGAATGTGTTATCTTCGTAATTCAGTCCGCACTCGTCATTTCCGAGAAATAACAACACTCCGGAGCCTAAGTTCTTTTTTAGCAGGGCTCTCCGCTGCATATACGTTTCTTTGGCAAACATATTGTCCTAGTTTTTAAGTTCGTGCAACAAAGATAACGAATTTTGTGTTATAGGATTAAAAATTATCTCCCTAATCTGTGTAATCTCTCGTTAAAAAGTTACTTTTGTAGCGAGAAACAGTAGAAAGCAAAAACGAATATGGCACAAGGTTCCCGTCAAATACAATCTCAGGCGCAACAGCAGGTACAAACGCTCTCGCCCCAGCAGATTCTGGTCGTGAAACTGTTGGAGCTTCCCGCAGTAGAGTTGGAAGACCGTATCCATGCTGAACTGCTTGAAAATCCGGCACTTGAAGAAGGTAAGGAAGAGAATGCTGCGGATGATGAATATTCTGATACCGACAATGCAGAAGATGGCATGGATAGCGATGCCAATGACTATGATTCTTTAAGTGACTATCTGACAGAAGACGATATCCCTGATTATAAATTGCAAGAGAACAACCGTTCGAAAGATGAACAGGCGGAGGATATTCCATTTTCCGACTCCACCTCTTTTTATGAAATCCTGAAAGAACAGTTGCGTGAACGCAACCTGACAGAGCACCAGTGTGACTTGGTGGAATACCTGATCGGTTCATTGGATGATGACGGATTGCTTCGCAAATCTTTGGAAAGTATCTGCGACGAACTGGCGATTTATGCCGGTATCGAATCGACCGAGGAGGAACTGGAAGAAGCATTGAGCATCTTACAGGACTTCGATCCGGCAGGTATCGGTGCGCGTAGTCTTCAGGAATGTTTGTTGATACAGATTTGCCGGAAAAAAGAAGAAGAGAAAACTCCCAGTCCTATCTTGAATCTGGAAGAACGGATTATCAGGGAATGTTACGAAGAATTCACCCGTAAACATTGGGAGAAGATTATAAAGAAACTGGATATTGATGAAGAGACTTTCCAGGAAACCATTACTGAAATAACCAAACTGAATCCACGTCCGGGTGCTTCTTTAGGAGAAGCAATCGGCAGGAATCTCCAGCAAATAGTTCCCGACTTTATGGTGGAAACGTATGATGACGGAACCATTAATGTAAGCCTCAATAACCGCAATGTTCCCGAACTCCGTATGAGTCGTGACTTCACGGAAATGGTGGAGGAGCATACAAAAAACAGGGCTAACCAGTCTAAGGAATCTAAAGAAGCGATGATGTTTCTGAAACAGAAAATGGATGCGGCACAAGGATTTATCGATGCTGTCCGTCAGCGTCAGAATACCTTGATGACTACCATGCAGGCGATTATCGACCTGCAACGTCCTTTCTTCCTGGAAGGAGATGAATCGCTATTGAAACCGATGATTCTGAAAGATGTAGCCGAACGTACTGGATTGGATATTTCGACAATCTCCCGTGTGAGTAACAGTAAATATGTACAGACGAATTATGGTATCTATCCGCTCAAATACTTTTTCAGCGACGGATATACTACAGAGGATGGCGAAGAGATGTCTGTCCGTGAGATTCGTAAGATCCTGAAAGAGTGTATTGAGGGCGAGGACAAGAAGAAACCTCTGACCGATGATGAATTGGCGGATATATTAAAGGAGAAAGGTTATCCCATTGCCCGCAGGACAGTAGCCAAATACCGTCAACAACTGAATATCCCCGTGGCGAGACTACGGAAATGAGAGTATAAAGTATTAAGTATAAAGTATTAAGTATTAGTGCTGATGGACAGAGAGAGAGAACATATCATAGCGGATAAGACGATGTTGCAGGTGGCGAGAGTCACTTCGATGGTCTTTACTCCATTTTCTATTCCGTTTTTATCGTTTCTGGTGTTATTCCTGTTTTCTTATCTTCGTATCATGCCGATACAATATAAGTTGATAGTGTTGGGAATCGTTTACTGTTTCACCATACTGACACCTACTATTACCATTTTCCTGTTTCGTAAAATCAATGGATTTGCCCGTCAGGAGTTGAGTGAACGTAAGAAACGTTATGTGCCTATTCTACTGACCATCATCTCGTATGTGTTCTGTCTGCTGATGATGCGTAAGCTGAATATCCCGTGGTATATGACTGGTATCATTCTTGCTTCTCTGGTAGTGTCTATCATTTGCATTGCAGTAAACCTCAAATGGAAGTTGAGCGAGCACATGGCAGGAATGGGCGGGGTGATCGGAGGCTTGATTTCTTTCAGCGCCTTGTTCGGTTACAATCCGGTCGTATGGCTATGCCTGTTTATTTTGATTGCCGGTATATTGGGCTCTGCACGCATTGTTCTGGGGCATCACACGCTGGGTGAGGTGCTTTCCGGTTTTGCTGTCGGTCTGATATGTGCCCTTTTGGTACTTCATCCGGTGAGTAACATCTTATTTCGAGTATTTTTATTTTAAAACAGTATAAATCCTAAAAACTAATCATTATGAACTTTCCACAGAATTTAAAGTACACGAACGAACACGAATGGATTCGCGTTGAAGGAGACATTGCATACGTTGGTATCACCGATTATGCACAGGAACAATTGGGCGATATTGTGTTCGTCGATATCCCGACTGTTGGTGAAACGTTGGAAGCCGGTGAAACTTTCGGAACGATTGAAGTAGTGAAAACTATTTCCGATCTTTTCCTGCCGATAGCAGGTGAGGTGCTCGAACAAAATGAAGCATTGGAAGAAAACCCGGAACTGGTTAATAAAGATCCCTATGGCGAAGGTTGGTTGATTAAAGTGAAGCCGGCTGATGTGAAAGCGGTAGAAGATCTGCTGGATGCCGAAGCCTATAAAGCCGTGGTAAACGGATAGTGCAAACAGAAATATAACTAATATAAGTTGAATGTAGCTGAACCCCCTCTCTTCGTGAAAGGGCTGTGAAGAGGCTTTTAATTTTTATTCTATGACTCCAATTGTAAGTATTATCATGGGCAGCACGTCCGACCTTCCTGTTATGGAGAAGGCTGCACAGCTGCTGAATGATATGCATGTACCGTTCGAAATGAACGCTCTTTCTGCTCACCGCACGCCCGAAGCTGTGGAAGAGTTTGCGAAGAATGCCCGCAACCGTGGCATTAAAGTAATTATCGCTGCTGCCGGAATGGCTGCCGCCCTTCCCGGTGTAATTGCGGCTAACACTACATTGCCGGTAATCGGAGTACCTGTAAAAGGTTCCGTGCTCGATGGTGTGGACGCACTTTATTCTATCATTCAGATGCCTCCGGGCATTCCTGTAGCAACGGTTGCCATCAACGGAGCGATGAATGCCGCTATCCTTGCCATCCAGATGCTGGCATTGAGCGATGAGAAACTGGCAGAAGCTTTTGCTGCTTACAAGGAAGGACTGAAAAAGAAAATCGTAAAAGCAAACGAAGAACTGAAAGAAGTGAAGTTTGAATATAAAACGAACTAATGGATCTATTCAATTATTTTCGAAGAGAAACCACAGAAGTAAATATTGGGGCTGTGCCGTTGGGCGGCCCCAATTCTATTCGTGTCCAGTCGATGACAAACACGTCTACGCAGGATACACAGGCTTGTGTGGAACAGGCGAAACGTATTGTTGATGCAGGTGGAGAGTATGTCCGCCTCACAACCCAGGGCATCAAAGAAGCTGAAAACCTGATGAACATTAATATCGGACTACGTAGCCAGGGATATATGGTTCCGTTGGTTGCCGATGTGCATTTCAATCCGAAAGTGGCAGACGTGGCTGCTCAATACGCCGAAAAGGTGCGAATCAATCCGGGAAATTATGTAGATGCTGCGCGTACTTTTAAAAAACTGGAATATACAGACGAGGAGTATGCGCAGGAAATACAGAAAATCCATGACCGGTTTGTCCCGTTCCTGAATATCTGTAAAGAGAATCACACGGCTATCCGGATTGGAGTAAATCATGGCTCTCTGTCCGATCGTATCATGTCCCGTTATGGTGATACGCCCGCAGGGATGGTAGAGTCCTGTATGGAGTTTCTCCGTATCTGTGTAGAGGAAAACTTCACAGATGTGGTGATTTCCATCAAAGCCTCCAATACGGTGGTTATGGTAAAAACCGTCCGCTTGTTGGTAGACGTCATGGAGAAAGAAGGGATGGCTTTCCCATTACACCTCGGGGTGACAGAAGCCGGAGATGGAGAAGACGGACGTATCAAGTCCGCCCTTGGCATCGGTGCGCTGTTGAGTGACGGATTGGGAGATACCATTCGAGTATCTTTGAGCGAAGCTCCTGAAGCTGAAATCCCGGTGGCCCGTAAACTGGTGGATTATGTTCTGTTGAGGCAGGATCATCCTTATATCCCGGGATTGGAAGCACCGGAATTCAATTATCTGTCTCCCGAACGTCGCAAGACAAAAGCCGTCCGTAATATCGGAGGTGAACATGTACCTGTGGTTATTGCCGACCGCATGGACGGGAAGACAGAGGTAAATCCGCAATTCACACCGGACTATATTTATGCCGGAAGAACCTTGCCCGATCAACGGGAAGACGGAGTAGAATATATTCTTGATGCGGATATATGGCAGGGAGAAGACGGAACCTGGCCTGCATTCAATCATGCACAGCTGCCTTTAATGGGAGAATGTAATGCAGAACTTAAATTTCTGTTTATGCCCTACATGGCACAAACAGACGAAGTGATAGCCTGCCTGAAGCATCATCCGGAAGTAGTGATTGTTTCCCAAAGCAATCATCCGAACCGTTTGGGTGAGCACCGTGCACTGGTACATCAACTAATGACGGAAGGCTTACAAAATCCGGTTGTCTTCTTCCAGCATTATTCGGAAGATGATGCGGAGAATTTGCAGATAAAGTCCGCAGCCGATATGGGAGCCTTGATTTTTGACGGTCTTTGTGATGGCATTTTCCTGTTCAATCAGGGTAACTTGAGCCATGCCGTCGTTGATGCTACTGCTTTCGGAATCTTGCAGGCCGGACGTACCCGCACCTCCAAAACAGAGTATATATCTTGTCCTGGTTGCGGCCGTACACTTTACGACTTGGAAAAGACCATTGCCCGTATCAAGGCAGCCACTTCGCATTTGAAAGGGCTGAAGATCGGCATCATGGGATGCATCGTGAATGGTCCCGGTGAGATGGCAGATGCAGACTACGGCTATGTAGGAGCAGGACGGGGGAAAATCAGTCTCTATAAAGGCAAGGTGTGCGTAGAGAAAAATATTCCTGAAGAAGAAGCGGTAGAACGACTTCTGGAGTTTATCCGGACAGACCGGGAAGAAAACCAACAATGATATTGATTAGATATGGATTACACGGATGAATACGGATTTAGTTAAAATCAGGAGTAGGAATCCGCATAGTCCATATCTAAATAAAAGCCATTTTAGAAGGTAATATTTATATCTTTCCCATTCTCTGTGTGATATGTTTTCACGGGCTTTCCATTACGTAACACACAGGTCTTTATTTTATTTCCTTGTCGTTCAACGATAATATCAAACGGCGAAAATGCAAATGCCGAAACATTATTCAATCTCATCGAATTCCATTTATCAGGTAGTTGTGGACAGAGTGAGAATGAATTGGATCCTGTCGGACGAATACCAAAAATACCTTCGGTTACTATACGGCAATACAAAGCACTTTCGGCTGACAAATGCCGTTGGTTTCCTTCGGGCCAGGCCTCGATAGGATATGGAACATGTTCCCCAAGCAGGCGTTGCTGTGAGTAATATGCCATGTGTTCCATTGCCCTTTCCCTTGCTCCTGCGCTATACACTCCTCGTAGAGCGTAAAGAGTAGACCTGTCCCAGAAAGTATCTGTTCCGGCTTGCGTCAATAAGCCGTCTTTGCTCCACAAACGGGGAGAAAACAATGCTTCGACGGTTCCTGTCTTCTTTTCAAAGATCCCGACTGTCAGAGGGATAGCTATCCATGAACGTAAAATATCATTGCCTTCATAATAGCGGTAACTGTCGAAACCTTCTATATGGCTACCAAAATAATTGTTTATATTATTTCTTAATACTTTCGCCTGCCGGGCATATTCTTTTGAAACAGAAGACTGCTTGCCAAGTTCTTTGGCAAGATAGTTTGCCGATACCAGAGCGTCATAATACAAACTTGATGTACAAAGGTTTGCGTTACCTGCAGGAAAGCGTCCTTCAAGTTCATCAGCATCTGAAGTCACAACTCCGGAAGCATTTATTTTTCTTTTGCAGTATTCCAGACACCACTCAATCAAGGGCCATAACTCTTGTGCTTCCTTTTTATCTGCTTTGGCTAGTGCATAACGGGCGGCCCCATAAGCTATCATCGCTGCATCGCCACGATCGCCAGCCCCGTTCCAGATGTCCTTCCCTTCGGCAATGATAGAGCTGGGTATGGGTTTGTAATCAGGATTCATGAAGCGGGCAAACAGCCTGAATGAGTTTAATGCGGACGCGTTTCCGGTATCATAACCCAGAAAGGGAAAGAAAGGATTGGCATACTCCGCTTGGTCATTCGCCCAAACAGCTGCATAATATGATTCTCCTCCGGGGCTGTGCATAAATCCTCCTCCGGTAGCAAAAATACTCTCTGCTGCTCTTACTTTAGCAAAAGCAAATGCAGTATTTACTACCGGATCAGGGGAGACAAAGCTAAGATTGTTCCATATCTTGTCGACAAAAGCCATTCGTTTATGTTCTTCGTCTGCTATATCGACTATCAATTCTTTCTCTCCTTTTTTATAAGCCTGAACAGAAGCATCGAAAGTCAATGATTCTTTAGGAGCAATAGTATATAAACAGTCTTCCTTATTTTGTATAGACGTAACTATAGTGTATGATCCATCCACTCCTTTTGCAGAATCGGTTTTGTAAACGGCTTTTTGAAAAGGTACAATGACAGAAATCGGTTTCGATGAGATATTCTTGACCGTATAACGTTCACAAAGCATCGGTTTGTCTGTTGAAGGAAAGAATGATCTCGTAAGTTCGACTACAGGTACTGGCTCTCTACTGCGTGCCGTACCTGTATTCTGGTATCCAATAGCGAAAAGGCTTACTACCGTGAGTCGTCCGTCGATACATATCGATTTCACTTTTTCATTGTTGAGAGCCATACCATTAACCAACAACAAAGAGGCGTAATCAATTGCAAATCGTTGCATCAGGCTTGCATGTGTATTGTTGGGTATCGTCCGCAACATAGGCCATATCATTGAACGTTCCATCACAAATTGCCCATCGCCGTTTACGCCATAACGTAATACTGCTGAAACCTTTAAACCGCTCATTTCAATATGGTCATAATGGGGGAGCCGACTGTCTATCTGCCATTCTATCGCCCCACTATCCAGGATACGCCAGCGGGGTGTAGCATTAGCATAATCTGCAAGGCAGAACAATACAAAAAGCAATAAAACGATTTTCATCTTTGGGGTAAACATACTATTAGTCTATTTCTATATAATCGAGATAAAACTGTCCGTTATCACCAGCGTCCCGTTGAAAGGCTATTTGATTTATGCCGGCTGCCAACGATACCTGAACCATTTTTTCGCTCCAGTTGGATTGTTCCTGAAATCCTAGTTGAGATTGTTTTTGACCGTTGACATATAAGCTACACGTAGCTGTCCCTTTGGAATAGTTGTAGCCCATGACATGCAATGTATATGTACCGGCGGCATCAACCTCTACATCAAACTCAACACGTGCATTTACGTTTTCAAGTCCTTTGACATAAAAGCCTTCGACTTTAACATTCTGGTTGTTATCGTCTTCTGTCTCACCCTCATTGCTACAACCTGTGCAAACCAGTAATAGGGCGAGAACTACAAACCATAAATATTGAGGGTATCTTTTCATAATCATTATCTATTTATAACTGCACCATTTCTAAGTGAGGCAACAGCCGCTTTGTATCTCTTTGAATTGGTTTTAATACGTAAAACCTTACATGAATGTGGTTCAAGTCTCACAGAGTACCGACCCGACATTGCACCTAAATCCTGATGCAGCCACAAATCACGTACATTCTTCACCTTTCCACCTTTAATTCCCAGTTCTTTTTCAAAATCAATACCATATTCAAGTGCTGTTGCTTCTCTATTAAACAGTCCGACAATCCAATCTCCATCAGGAAGTTGTCCTATCCATCTCGAACTGTTTTGTTTATCCCATATACTGGTACTAAGTGGCTTACCTACAAAACCGACTTTATTTAATTCCAGCATCTCTGTGTTTTTGTAGAATTTGGCGCAATCACCAATCGTATTATACTGATCGGTGATACCAATTGGAGAACCGCTAACCAGCAACATTGAGATATGAAACTCTCTTTCGGCATCGCTTGCCAATGTGTTGAGTTGAACAAAATCGGGATCCATTATAGTTTGTCCTTTCACCCCGATAATATCAGCCCATCCGATTAATCCATCAAAAGCACTCCGGTATTTATCACCTTGTCCGCTTTCGTTAACCTGTCCGCGCTCTTTGTCGCTGATAAACCACCATCCGCCACCGTCACAGTCAGTACTTATGCGAATCATATCCGCATAAATAATCTCGTTGCGGGCATCGTTGCGACAATTAGGAACAGAGTAACTAAGCAACATTTCATCTCCGGCTTCTTCAGCCATCCATTTCAATGCCTTGATGTATCTATTGGTTCCGTAATCCCGTTCATAGTAACCAAGAAAGTCTATCTTCAGCAACTCTATTCCCTGATCTATCATTGTTCTGATACAGCCTTTCACCCACTGTTCCGCTCCTGGTTTGTCAGTATCTATCCAGTACAGATGATCTTCAAACTTTGTAGTGCCCACCACATCAGTTATCGGAATGGAAGTTCCTTTGATATTATTATTCTGCACATAGGCAGCTTTAGGTACCCATAATGGGTTGAAATAGAATCCGAATCTCATGCCTTTACTTTTGAGATAATCGCCCCAATACTTCAGTCCGTATGTCCACGAACTGTCATATTTGGTCAGATAACCATATTGATCTATAGAATTGAGGTTAAATAACCAACCGTCAGTAGCTGCCATATCATATCCATAAGGTAAAAACTCCTCGGCAAGCCAGTCGATATTCTTTTTCCAAACATCTTCAGGCATTGATGTTCCATACCGGAAATTGTATTGGTACATATTCCAAAACAATGGTCCGCTGCCTCGCTTCGTAAATTTGCTTTCTCTGGCAAAGATACCTGCTGGTATTGTAAGCAATACCAGCAAAAGTGTTAAAAATTTAAATCTGTGTTTCATCTTATTGAATTATTTTTCCAATCATTGTAGAAAGTTGTTTTACTTGCAATTCGGCCATACCGACAACGATGTAATCCACACCGTTGAGGCCATAGGGAGCGTTGTATGCACTGGAAATTACAATTTTCAGGAATCGTCCCTTTTGTGGCGTTATCGTCTCACTGTCACCGAACCAGATGGTTTCATTCTGTCGTGGAGTGTTCTCTTTAGAAAATAGAAGCGTCCAGTTATTCAGTGCCACAGCCGAGTAATCAGCAGATGTTCCTCCATCGGCAATCGTTTTGAATAAAAATTGAGGATCGTCCGAAACATAGAAATCTATCTTCTTAATGTTCGCGTTATCTCTTCGTTGAGTCAGTCCGATATCGCTTACTTCTATTGAATTCTTCATATCTATGACAATTGTGATAGGTGTTCTCATTCCATCAAAACAATGATAATCAGTGAAGCCATAGTGATAGTCGTCTTTATTATTGAATCCATTGACATCTTTTCCCCAATAACTCGAATGCCAGTGATTGTCGAAAATTCCATCTATGATGGCTCCGGCCCCGATATTATCCCCATCCGTTGATGATGGGTTCTCCATCTTCTGGTCGCTGTTACATAGCAATATCTTCCATTCCCTGTTGTCGGGAATAACTTGCGGATCAGCAGGTACCACAACAGTCAGGTAATAAATCTCGTCCGATACCTCTATTTGTGGGGACGAGGGGGCTGCAAACTTCAACGGAAGAAGATATTGTTTATCTTTTTGCAATGTTGAACTTGCTACTGTCAATGTCGTTGTCGCATCATCATTGCCATTTGCAAAAGAAAAATCATTCACATGGTAGGCACCTGCGGGAAGTGCTTCATAATTGGTTGAATGAAAATCATTATATGCAGACACCAGTTGCGCGTTTTGTGAGAAATCGAGTCCGCAAGAGAAATTGGATATATTATCTGCAATTTCGGCTTTGAGTTTTACACTCATTGAACTATATGTCGCACTTTCAATCTGTATATCCTTTTTTCCCCATTCCACTTGCTGCCCGTTTATATCAAAAACATATAAGACCCGGTTCATTTCAACATTCACAATACCCTCTTCTGTACTTTCCAACTGGAGTGCCAAAACAAGTTTGGATTCAGGTGCCGATTTGATTAACTGATATATTTTAGCTACATCAAAATTCAGATAAAGATATTTCGACGTCTCGTTAGTTGCAAATGTTAGTTCGTGAACTCCATCTTTAAATGAATATGCATCAGGCGTTATTGTCTTGTAACTTTGATTTTCGGGCTGGCTATAATTTTCATCGATTTCCTGCTGCGTCAATGCACGGACGTTAACCGTTGCAGTCAAAGACGGGTCACTTCCTGCCTTAATGACCAGAAGAGGCTCTTCGACCGTATTTTCAGAAGCCTGCCAACTAAAAATATGCTTGCCCTCGTTCTTGAAATACAATATTTTGTGATATTCTTCAGGGAATAACTTATCATTCGAATATTCGTTGCTACATGAATATACAATCTGACATACACCAAGTATTAAAATTAATTTCAATAATATCGTTTTCATAATTCTGGTAATTCTAAATTAATATTCGGGCGACTGTACTAGTTGGGGATTGCTGTATATCTCCGAGTCATTGATCGGAAGAAGATACATTTTGTTGGTCCACATAAAAGGTTGGTCTACCTTTACTCTTTGGTTAAACTCACGGAACGATGGATCTTTTTTGGCGATGGCATTAAGACCTTCACGGACACCGGCTTTGAATACCTCCGGAGCAATTGTCCAACGCCGGGCATCAAAATAGCGGTGTCCTTCAAACCATAGTTCGGCATAACGTTCACTGCGCACCCAATCCATTAAACTCATATCAGAGTTTATGTCAGATAATTCTAAATCGGGAATACCTGCACGATTACGAACAATGTTCAGGTTGTCCAAGACATCTTGTTTGCTGTTCAATGCAGCATGACATTCCGCCAGATTGAGGTATAATTCCGCCAAACGTATGACTGCCAGTGGAGTATGAGCATAATTATTGCCATTATCTTGAGAACGCCATTGGAAGTTAGGTTGTATTCTTTTTTTGGAGAAATATCCGGTTGCATTATTATCTCTATTATATCTGTCAGGGTTGTACCCATGTTTTTGCGAGTTACGCGCTTCAAGTATCAGTGGTGAGCCATCGGCTATGAACGAACTATATTCACCTCCATCGTAACAAACCCATGCATAAAAACGCGGTTCACGATTGACATTCAGTTTTATGATATCCGGATTGGACAAACCAGCCGATTCAAACCAGTCCGATTTATCGGGAAAAGTATGATCGTATTGGGGCAATTTTCCATTCTTTGTATAAAATCTCTCAACAGAATTCAAGAAAACAGCAATACCTCCCCATCCTCCTACAGGAGAGCCGTTGTAAGTGGTGATGCCATGAGGTATTTGTGAATAGATGCCATAGTTGTCACCGCTTCCGATGGCAAAGATTACTTCTTTATTGCCATCAGTCTCACGTGTCGTATTGAGGTAACGCATGAGCATTACCGACTCTTTAAACTGGTCATCAACCCCCTCTATGTTAGGTAATGGAACTCCTTGGTTTATTCTGATACTGGTGGAAGTGGCAAGGTCGAACAGTTTGCGGTTACCTTGAGTCAGTGCCCAATCAAGAGCCTCGTTGCAAGCTGTCAGGGCACGTTTCCATTTGTTTTCATCGTATGTTCTGCTGACTAATTCCTTTCCATATCCCGGAGTCTCAAAGTTAGTGTTCTTCCAATTTGAATAAGGGAACGAGCCATTCCACAGGGGGGAGGCGGCATAAACCAACAATCGCGCTTTTAAGGCTTTGCAAGCTGTTGAAGTAGCACGTCCCAGTTCGCTGTTCTGTACTGTTGGCGGTAATTCGAAGGCAGCCCGGTCAAACCATTCGGCTATGGAGTCTACACATACGTCGAAATGCGATCTGCCCGGAAAATCCTTTTTGTCAAGGTTTTGATTGTAATGTTCAGTCACTAACGGTATAGGTCCGTATGACTCTAGTAACATAAAATGGTAGAGTGCCCGACAGAACAAAGCTTCGGCTTTCCAGCGTCTTTTATCGCTCTCGGTTACTCCCGTCGGATTGCTCTTGTCAAGCTGATCCATGAATAGATGACATCGTCCTATTCCATCGTAACAACTATTCCACGGGGCGGTTTGACTGGAAGGAGAAAGCTGGTTCCATGCCGCTTTCTGTCCGTCGTCAGCCCATAGTAAGGGGCGGGCATATTCATCGGTCGAGTTGATGAATGAGTTTTCGACTGTGTAAAACCACTCGAAATAAGTATAGCATGAATGAAGGAAACCCAATGTGGAAGCTCTGTCTTTCATTGCGTCGGGCAAGTCGGCTGTTTCATCCGGGACAACGTCCAGATAGTTGCAAGAAGCCATGCAACATGCGACAGTCACACTTAGTATGAATCGTGATATGATCTTAATGGTTTTCATATTTTATATTTTGGTTATATAGAACTTAGAATTTTAGCTGCACTCCAATATTGATAGTCCGTTGAAGGGGATACGCATTCCATGACAATTCCGGGTCCCATTCTTTAAAAGGACTCCACACAGCCAGGTTATCCCCATTGATATAAACACGGCAGTACGGAAAACTATATCCGAGTTCAAGGGTCTTGAAACGGATAAAACGTCCGTTGTGCATCCAGTAGGTGCTGTTGACAGAGTTGTTTGCCACTTGACTGTCAGTAATACCTAATCGTGGAAATTTCGCATCCGGATTCGGATTGGCTTCGCTCCAGTAGTCGTTGGCGATAAACTGCATCACGTTTCGATCACCGGTCGAAGCATCACCGCGAAATGGCATAATGCCTGATACCATGATTGTCCGTTGGGCAGAACCATTGAAAAACATTCCGAAATCGAAAGATTTATATGTCACGTCTAGCCCGATTCCATACTGAATGCGCGGCACGTTGCCATATTGCGAAATCATAACCTGATCTTTTGAATTTATTTTGCCATCACCGTTCACATCGCGATATTTGATATCACCTGGCATTACCGTACTTCCCAATTCATCCTGCGAAGGGCTCATTTCTATATCCGCCTGGTCTTTGAATAACCCTTCGGCAATGTATCCTATCGTATTACTCAAGGGTTTACCAGTTTCCGACTGCCACACGTAAGGGTAATCCGGTTCATCTTTGTAGATGTATTTATTCTTGTTGTATGTCAAATTGAAACGCAGGTCCATATTTAAATCATTGGTGATTTTCTTTCGCCAATTGACAGCCAGCTCGATGCCTCGATTGTCTACTTTACCAATGTTACTCCATGGCACAGCATTAGCGTATCCCAGTAGTCTTGGAAAAGAACCTCGTTTGAGAAGGATGCGATCTCGTTTGTCATGAAAATAGTCGAAAACAATATTAAGCTGGTTGAATAGATTCATGTCTATACCGATATCGAACTTTTTCACTCTTTCCCAATGTGCATTTCTGACAGCATAATATGAAACGCTGGGTCCTTTGGCGACAACACTTCCATCAGGTCCGGTTCCATAACTCAAATCGTCGAGCTTTATATCATTTATATAGAGAAAGTGGGCAGCTCCCGCACTTTTTCCCGTATCATCGCTGCCTACCAGTCCATAAGATCCCCGGAGCTTGAGGAAAGACACAATTGAACGCAGTGGAGTCCAGAAATCCTCGTTACTGATAACCCAGCCTAAAGATATGGCGGGAAATAGCTCGAACCGTTCTCCTTCTGCCAGACGTTCCGTTCCGTTATAACCGCAATTTATTTCGGCCAGATATTTCTGGTCGTAATCGTAGGTGATACGGGCAGATAATCCTTGGTTACGGTTGGGTAATACGCTGGATCTGTATTCACGCATCATATACATCAACATTCCCGATACGGCATGTCGGCCAAACTGCCTGCTGTAATTGATGCGTCCGTCCATATAAAAGGTATTGTCCTGGTAGCGCTCTATATCCGACTGGGATATATATTCAGATCCCGAAGTCAGTTGCTCCAATGCATAAAGGTCGGGCGAATCGACATTCCAACTACCATCCTGTACGCGATAGTAATAGGGAGCAAGTGATTTGGTATAAGATGAGTTTGAATAGTTTTTCCAGTTGACCAGAATAGAGGCGGAAAGTCCCTTTGTCACAAAATCAAAGTTCTGATTAATACGGACAGAGGTGTTGATGGTATTATGATTGGATCCTCTGAAATTATTTATCATATATGCATAAGGGTTGTTATACATCGAATTTCCACTAAGCATTGCCCCTCCGAAACGTATATGCTTGTCACCTTCTTCTGCCGGAAAAGATGCCGGAAATGCCACCGGATTGGTGTTGTAGGTAAGATAGAACAGGTCGGAAGTCGAAAAAGACGGTCCTTTGGCATATCCTATCTGGTCGTTCATGCGTAGCTCGACAGTGGTTGTCGGAGTCATTTTATAGGATATGTTACTTTGGAAAATGTACTCCCATCTGTTGATGTTCGTATCAAAAGAGTAACGCTTGGGGGAGTTGAGCATGCCGCTATCATGATTTGCTTGCAAACTCATGTAATAGGTAACCTTCGAACTACCTCCCTGTACATTAATGTTTGCCCGTTGATTCATGGTCGAGTTTTTGAAAAGCAGGTCATACCAATCCACGTTCGGATAAACATACGGATTGATTCCGCTCCTTGTATATTCTATGACGTCATCCGAATATTTGGGTGTTGCGCTTGGAGTACGAGTCACCAAGGCTTCATTGTACATATTCATAAACGTAGGGCCATCGACGAATTTCAACGTGTTTGCCGGCCTTAGAAAAGAGTTTTCGAACGTGATATTTATTTGTGCCCGCGTGTTTTCCATACCGTCTTTCGTTTTGATAAGCAGCACTCCATTAGCACCGCGAGCGCCATAAATAGCAGTTGCCGATGCATCCTTCAGGATTGAAAAGCTGGCGATCGATTCGGTAGGGATATTATTAAGGTCGCCACTCGAAATTTCGATATCATCCATCAGAATTAAAGGTGTTGCACGTCCCCCGAATGTTCCGATTCCCCTGATATAGAAATCGGATACGGAACCCGGTTCTCCACTGGTGGTCATCGATACCACCCCTGCCAGCTTTCCCGTAAGATTATTGGTCAGTGAAGAACTCGGTGCACGCAATTCTACACCTTTTACAGTAGAAATAGCACCGGTTACGGATACTTTTTTCTGTGTGCCGGCTCCTACCACCACCACTTCATCCAGCACCTCGTTGTCCGATTGCATTTTCACTTTCAAAACTCCCAAATCGCCTACACTCAATACCTGCTGTTTGTATCCGATATAAGAAAATGTTAACTCTGTATTATTTGAAACCTCTATTGAAAACTTACCATCTAAATCTGTAATTGTTCCTGTTCCCGGAGAATCTTTTACAGAAATACTGACCCCCACCAAAGGATCGCTGGAAGAAGCATCCGTAACGGTTCCTACCAATTTGCGCTTTTGTTGTTTTGAATCCTGCGGACGTTGCTGTGTAGGCAACTCTTCTCTTTTCAGAGAAATCTGCCGGTCTTTAATTTCATACCGGACATCTGTATTCTTAAATAACTGATCGAGAATAACGGTTATCGGTTGGTCCTTTACAGACAAACTGACTATACGTTTCGTATCAATCGCTTTGCTATAATAGAAAAAGATAAATTCACTGTTTTTTTCTATATAATCAAGCACTTCCTTAACGGTTTTATTCCGCATTTCAATCGTTAAATTTTTCTGTTGAGCATACGCTCCTATGTTCACCGCATAAGAGTGTAAAGAAAGAAAACAAACACTAAAAAGAAATAATATGCGAGCCATTCTCACCCTTGTAAGAAATATGCTACTGGTATTTTTCATATATTTACAACGTTTTTAAGAAATTAAACAATAAAATGTTGTTTGATTTTTCGGCTGGATGATACTGCAATTATCATTCAGCCTTCTTTTTAAGGACTTTTGTTTCTCATAATATTACGTATAAAGGTTTAACAATAAATGAACTATACTTATTTCTTCCTCACATATATTTTATCACCCACTTCTTTATATTCTATGGGGGCAGAATAAGATATAGTATGTAAGACGTCTTCAAGTTTATCTTTTAAATCCAGCTTTCCGGAAACCTGCATTCTCTCCACCTCCGTATCCAATACGAATTCTTTGCCGTAGTATAGATTTAATTTTCTAAAGACCTTATCCAAAGAATCGTCCGTGTACATTAGAATATTCTTTATCCAACAGATATAAGGCTCAACATCTACATTTTGAGGAGTGTCCAGTTGGTCGCTATGAATGTTAACCAGTTGTCCCGGAGCGAGTTTGACCTGTTGCCGATTGTGGCTTTTTATATTCACACTTCCTTCCACCAACACCACGGAAGACGTTTTCTCCGATGAATATGCCGATATATTGAATGAAGTACCTAATACCTGTACTTGAAAATCTTTAGTTCTCACTATGAAGGGGGCCTTCTCATTGCGGCGTACATCGAGGAACACTTCTCCTTCAACATAAATTTCACGCTGGTCTCTTTCAAAATGAGTTGGATAAATCACCCGTGTTCCTGAATTTACCCATAGATGAGTTCCGTCTGATAAAGTCAATTGAGTCCTTTTCCCTTTAGGAGTTATCAGCTGGTTGAATTCGGGCTTCTTCTTTTGTGGCTGAATCTGGTTGACTGTATCAGAGTTGACCACCACCAAACCATTCTGCGAATAAATGATATTTGCATCGGTATCACTCACCTCTATATTCTTTTCTCCCGGTATCAACAATAGAATATCTTCTTGTAATGGAGCTGCCTGCATTTTCAATGCGAAATCGGCTAAGGCGCTGTCGTCTGCATGGTAATAAGAGATGAACTGTTTACCCAGCCAAAACATACATAGCAGGATTGCGGCAGCTGATGAGTAAGTTGCCGCATAAAGTAATCGTCGATGCAACTTTTTCTTTTTGGTTGCATGGATTTGTTTTTCGATAAGTCTCCATGATTCATCCAGTTCGGTCGTTGAGACATTTCTCTCCTGTTTCCGAACATGTAGAATTACTTTGCGTATTACCTGATGTATATTTGCTTTCTTGCCTTCCATTTTTTTGCTTTTATATTTAAAACGGGAGAAAAGAAAAAGTCTACTCACTTTTCTTTCATTTTTTTGCAGAAAAAGAATTCTTCAGTAAATTGAGGGAACCGGACAAAGGAAATAGTAGCGTTTAAGAAAGAAAAAAAGGAAGGAAAAAGAGATATTCTTTTAAGGTCATTTTAGAGCGAAGGCTGGTCAGTGTGCGGGATACTAAATTCATGGCAGATTGAGGATTAATCTCCAGGACGGCTGCAACTTCTCTATAGGATAAGCCTTTAATGTAACGAAGATAAATCGCCATCCGTTGATTCTCGGACAGTTGTTTATAAGCCTCTTGCAGATTTTTAATCATTTGTATATCTTCATCATTATCCTTAAATAAAACTTCCAGTGAGGTGTCTTCTATCGTTAAGTCGAAGGGAAGCGCATTGATATCTTCGGTGGATTTTAAAGATGAAAGTTTATCGAATATAAGGTTTTTCAAAGAAGTCAGCAGATAGGAACGTACATAATCGGTGGGAGACAAACGGGTGCTGCTGCAAAGTTTCACGAAAAGATCCTGAATGCAGTCTTTAACAAATTCTTCATCTGAAACATATTTGAGTCCAAAATTCAATAGAAGCTCGTAATGTCTCTTATACAATACCTCTAATGGCTTCGTGTCACCTTTCAACATGATGTTCCATAAGGTGATGTCTTTCATATTATAATAAGATTCCCGTTGCACTGAAATATATTAGTTTGCGGCAAAAGTAACAAAAAAACTTCTCGAAACAAGGTTTATCCGGAGATTTTCCCGTAACCTAACTCTATGATAGTAAAAGAATTGTAAAAGGGTTTCATTGCAGTATGCTTTCTTTGTTACGATCATGTTTGTTCTTTGAAAAATGATAAAACTTAATCTTTTATATTAGTAACTGTGGTTACTGTAACCACAGTTACAAAGATGTTTATTCTGAAGGGAACAGTAAACTTTTTCTTTCTTTTATAAATTCTTTACCCTCCCCAATTAAAAAAATTATGATCGTTCTTATTGATTTATACCTGTTTTATTGTCAAACTGTCAGGATTATATTTAAGTGTGTGAATATCAATATTATATCACCTGATAATAGATGCTGATAATAGGCTGACAATAAAATATATCTACTTTTACTGTCAGCCTTATTTTTATCTCTTATGATACCTTTAATAACTTGATAGACAATAACTTTATGGGTGTATTCCGAAATAATACTGCATTTTTCTAATAGCTTTCCAAAGTGATATCCTTTCATTAATATACCTATATAGTTTCGCTAACATGCCTGTATAGTTCCTCTAGAGTGTCGGTATTGTTCCACTAAAGTACCGGTATCTTTAGTTCGTCACAGCCGTGGTAACTTCTTCTCACAGCCGTGACGAATTCCTACCACGGCCGTGGGAAGAAGTTACCACGGCCGTGGGGAGTTAACAATACCTACACTTTAATGAAACAATACCTGCTTGGTAAGTGAAAGATACCGGCTATGTAGCATTCATTTAATAAGGGCGTATTCATTTTATAAAGCGTATGTGTTCCTTATGCCGATGATATTGTTACTGTAGACAATGATAGTCTTCAGTAGTTTATAAAATGGATCAAGCTGGGAATTAAGTCAGAGTATATCGACACATTGGAACGAATCTTATAATCTTGCTCCAAAGGGATCAAAGAACAGGCTGACAATAGAAGTTCTAATTTTTTATTGTCAGCCTATTGTCATGGCTTATTGTCAGCATGTAAACCGATGATAATCATTATACTATCGGGAAAAAACTTTAGCTGACAATAAGAATCATTAAATTTATATGTAATCTTCTTCTGTCCTGTCTATAAATGCCATGGGAAGAATAAAAAGCTCTAATGGGCGGATAATTGGGAAATTATTCTGGGCTAAGCACCTGCTACTGATAATTAGTGTTAAAATCAGTATTGAAAGTTGATGCAAATAGTTTGAAAGTTGTATAAAATGTGTATTTTTACAAAAGTTATATACGGGTTGAAAAAATAAACGTGTATAGTTAGCAAACAAGCAATCCATAATAATAAAATAGCGATGAAGAAAATCTGTTTTTATTCTTTTATCTTGGGAGCTTTACTAATAAGTAGCTGTTCCAATGATTCTATGAGTGAGCAACCATCCGGCAACGGAGAAGAACTTCCTACCGTATCGAAAATCACATCAGTTTTCAGCAATGGTACCAATATGAGTGTTGGAAATAATCAAAGTGGTACACGTGGAGGAGGTACTTTGACTGTAGGTGAAGAGGAAACACTTTGTGCCAAATACGATGTGGCAGCCGGATTCCAATCGAATGGTACGGTACCCTATATTAAAGTGTCAGTACACGTTTATGAAGAATGTGCCAGTGAGTGTGAAAAACTACGTCTGACATTTAAGGGGGTAGAAGACCTTGTATGCAAAACCGATGATTTTGCTATCCGTTCTACAGATGGAACTTTTCTTGACGGTTGCTTTGGTGTCGATGATGAAGGCAACAAAATTAACGAATATAAATACGGCAACTTGTCGGTTTCCGGTAATCTTGATATCATTATCGGTGGTCTTGACAACCTTTATGGAGGTAATAAGCAGGGGGGGAGTGAAGAACCTGTGATTAATACTTTCGAAGTATGGATTTGGCCACAGAACACTGTGGGGCATACATGGACCGAAGTGGAGCTTAAAGCTTTGGCTGACAGTCACGACCCGTTGATGTGTGTGAAACCCAGTACTCCTGAAGATTCTCATCCGGGCAAAGATATGGGAGAAATTATTTGGGCTGAAGAGAACATCGATGGTTATTATGCTTGGGGTGAGATTTTTACAGGAAAAACCATTGACCATCCGGGAGACGATGAGAATACTTCATTTACGTATAATGGCGTAACTTATAAGAACGATGCTTCTTATTATCCATACGCTAACAAATCCTGCAAGAACTACTATAATTATAATGATTACCGTTATTTTGCCGGTACGCTTAAATTGACAAAATATCAGTGGACGGAAGGCAAAGTATCGCAGGACGGAAAGACGCGTCTTGACCCTGCAGATGATGTAGCTGTAATGCGTTGGGGAAATGGATGGCGTATGCCGACCAGTGCCGAAATGGATGACTTGTTTAATGGTCCGAATACAATGTGTGTACAGGGTAAAACTAAAGTTCGCCGGTATAATCATGAAACAGGTGAATCTTATGATGTAGAGGATGTGGATGCGTGGATGGTGACTTCAACAATTACCAATAATACTATCATACTTCCTAAAACCGGATATTATGGTAGCAATGAAAAAACGGATTCGGATAAAAGTACCACTATCAAAGAACTTGATGATAATTGGTGGCCTTATTCAGGATTATATTATTGGACAAGTGATTTATCTACGCAAATTCAACAATCTTCTAGTAATAAGGACAAGCGTTATGGAGGTTTTCTCTTTGGTGCCGGTGAGAAGCTCGGATGGTGTGATGAAAGTCTTGCTACAATGGGCTTCGACTACGCTCAATTGAATGGCTATGATCGTTGCTTTGGATTTAAAATTCGTCCTGTGAAGGACAAGTAGAAGTTTATAACTAATTAATGAGAAAGGGGTGTGTCAATGCGGCACACCTTTTTTTGTAGTTCACCCGGTATGGATATGGCTTCATTCCACGACCATATCAAGTATAATTGGATTTCAGCTCGGAAATGAATTTGAACAGGAACTTATCTATGTATTTGGAATATTTTCGACTTTTCTCTGGCACAGAAATCGGCTAAATGCTTTTTCGTAAAAACAGATAATACAGCCGCGTGTATGACTATACCTTAATAAGGTTCATATCGTTTATCTTTTATATTTTTACCAAATCTCTCGAAGTTGTGCGAATTATTATTATTTTTGCCTCACATAATTTCTAAACAATAATTAAATTATTTATTCGTATGAAAAAGGCCTTATTATTATTCGCTTTAGTAGCGATAAGTGCGGTGAGTATCAATGCTCAAGACAATCTGAAATGGGGTGTGATGGCAGGTATGAATGTTAGTAAATACACCATTACAGGTTTTGACAGTAGGATAGGCTTTCACGCAGGTGTTAAAGCAGAGTTGGGATTGTCGCAGGATGCGAATGGTAGTGGTGCCTATATGGACTTCGCTGCATTGCTTACATTGAAAGGTGCTAAAATTGATGGAGGATCAGTTGCGAGCATAAAATTTAATCCGTACTATTTAGAAGTACCGATACGTGTCGGGTATAAATATGCCGTCAATGATGATTTTTCGTTATTTGGTAGTGTAGGTCCTTATATGGCTGTCGGGCTGTTTGGAAAAGCAAAATTGAAAGTGGACGGTGATATTGCAGATATTGCGGAATTAGGAGATAACTCCATGTCCGAAGATATATTTGGAGACGATGGTCTAAAACGATTCGACTTCGGTCTTGGACTGAAAGCCGGAGTTGAGTTCAGTAAGAAATATCAAGTTGCCATCAGTTATGATTTTGGACTCGTTGAAGTGGCAAAAGATTTAGGAATGAAGAATAGGAACCTGATGATCTCATTAGGATATATGTTCTAAAACCGATTCAGATGGAAGGTTCGTCCTGTAAAGGATAAGTAGCAGTTGACAACTAAGGAAAATAGTAGCTACGGTTGGAAAGAAAAGGGAGCCTTGCTTACTATATTAAGCATGTTTTTGCTATATTTGTGCAATATAAAGAGCATATTTTATGGAAAAACGAATAATAAAGGCAATTATAGCCGAGCGTCAGCAAGAAATTAGTAAGATTCAGCTGGTTGAAAGACCGATATATTTTGAGGAGCAGGCGAATTATGTTCTGGTTGGTATTCGTCGTGCGGGTAAGTCTTATCAAATGTATCAGGATATACAGAATCTTGTAAGATTGGGTAAAGTGACTTTTGAAGACTGTCTTTATGTTAATTTTGAGGATGAGCGTATCTCTTCTATTGAGGCTTCAGAGCTAGGACTTCTGTTGGAGTGTTATGCTGAAATGTATGATAACCGTAAGCCTTTGGTATACCTTGATGAGATTCAGAATATTGACGGATGGGAAAAGTTTGCTCGTAGACTGGCTGATTCTAAATATAGGGTTTTCATTACCGGAAGTAATGCGCGAATGCTTAGTAGGGATATTGCCACTACTTTAGGCGGACGATATATCATACGGGAAGTATTTCCCTTTTCATTTGCAGAGTATCTAACTTTTCATCAGATTCACTTGAAGACAAACTGGGAATTTGAACCGGAACAACGGTTGGAAGTCATTAAGCAGTTCAATACCTATTTTCATTTCGGTGGATTTGCCGAAACGTTCTCTTTGATAGATAAACGGGAATGGATTAATTCACTATATCAAAAGATTTTGCTGGGAGATATTATAGCACGCAACGAAATTCGCAATAGCGGCGCTATCCGGCTATTGGCAAAGAAGCTTGCCGAAAGTGTCATGCAGCCAACCACGCAGACACGACTATTGCATATTGTAAAATCTTCTGGTAGTGGTATCAGCCGTAATACATTGGCAGATTATCTCACTTATATGAATGATGTTTATTTGACTTTTAACATCCCCAATTTTACAGATTCAGTAGCTGAACGTATGTCTAGCTGTAAAAGGTATTTTTATGATAACGGGTTGCTTAGTAATTTTCTGATAAATGCCGAAACTAAACTATTGGAGAATATCGTTGCTGTAAATTTAATAGAGCGATATGGAAAAGAAGAAGATAGAGTGTTCTTTTATAATAAGGGTATTGAGGTGGACTTTTATATTCCTGATGAAGGAATGGCCATACAAGTATCATATAGCATTGATGATCCGATGACCCGGGAACGGGAGGTCAGGGCTTTATATAAAATGTCGGAAGTTTTTGGCTTAAAAAAGATTTTTATCATTACTTGGGATGAAGAAAGGACCATTTCAGGGAATGGGTTGGATATAGAAGTCGTGCCGGTTTGGAAATGGCTGTTGCGGTATTGCTGACATTGAAAGGTGCTGAAACTGATTTTGCAACTTTGTTGCATGAATCATTTGCTACCTTTGCATCAACTAAATGATGAATGTTATGGGACATTGTAGTTGTGGCGCTCATTCATGCGCAGCAGAAAAAAAGGTTGATGCAAAGGTTTCGGTATTCCATGAATATGGGAAAGTGATATTTTCTCTCCTGCTTCTGGCAGGTGGAATAATTATGAATGCTCTCGATTTAGCATTCTTCCGTGAAGGATCTGTTGCCTTGATATGGTATATCGTGGCCTATCTTCCGGTAGGAATTCCAGTGATGAAAGAAGCCTGGGAAAGTATCAGGGAAAAAGACTATTTCAGTGAGTTCACTCTAATGATTATAGCTACTTTGGGAGCTTTCTATATTGGTGAATATCCGGAAGGAGTAGCCGTGATGTTATTCTATACAATAGGAGAACTGTTTCAAGATAAAGCGGTAGATAAAGCCAAACGTAATATCGGAGCCTTATTGGATGTAAGACCCGAAAAAGCATTAGTGCTCCGGGAAGGCAATCTTGTTATTGAAAGCCCTAAAAAGATAAAAGTCGGTGAAGTTATAGAAATAAAGGCAGGTGAACGGGTACCATTGGATGGAACCATGCTGAATGAAGTGGCTGCCTTCAATACAGCCGCATTAACGGGGGAAAGCGTTCCTCGTAATATTCGGAAAGGTGAAGAAGTACTTGCCGGAATGATTGTAACCGATAAGGTTATCCGGCTCGAGGTAACGAGACCTTTTGATAAGAGCGCACTTGCCCGAATATTGGAACTTGTTCAGAATGCTTCCGAACGTAAGGCTCCGGCTGAATTGTTTATTCGTAAGTTTGCGCGCATTTATACACCTATAGTTATAGCGCTTGCAGTATTAATTGTTTTGTGTCCGTTTGTCTATTCACTTATTAATCCTCCATTTGTATTTGCATTTAATGATTGGCTATACAGGGCTTTGGTCTTTCTGGTGATTTCGTGTCCCTGTGCATTGGTGGTTAGTATTCCGTTGGGCTACTTTGGGGGAATTGGAGCGGCATCCCGGTTGGGAATTTTATTCAAGGGTGGTAATTATCTGGATGCTATCACTAAGATCAATACAGTGGTATTCGATAAAACAGGAACCCTGACAAAAGGAACCTTTGAGGTACAGGCCTGTAAAAGTGCAGGTGAGGTTTCGGAAGAAGAATTAGTGAAACTGGTTGCTTCGGTAGAAAGTGATAGTACTCATCCGATTGCCAAGGCTGTTGTGAATTATGCGAAAGAACAAAATATTGAACGTGTAGCTGTTACCGGTACAAAAGAATTTGCCGGCTATGGTTTGGAAGCAACGATAGACGGGACTACGGTTCTGGTCGGTAATTGCCGGTTACTGTCTAAGTTTGATATATCCTATCCGGAAGAACTGTTGGAAATAACGGATACCATCGTAGTCTGTGCTGTTGGAAACCGTTATGCAGGTTATCTGCTGCTGGCTGATGCCTTGAAAGAGGACGCAAAGGTAGCTATTGACAATTTAAAAGCTTTAAATATTGAAAACATCCAGATACTATCCGGTGATAAACAGAGTATTGTTACTAACTTTGCAGAAAAGCTCGGTATATCGAAAGCTTATGGTGACCTGTTGCCGGAAGGAAAAGTGAATCATCTGGAAGAGTTGCGGCAGGATGAGGCAAACCGGATTGCATTTGTCGGTGATGGAATGAATGATGCGCCGGTGCTCGCTCTAAGTCATGTTGGCATTGCTATGGGCGGACTGGGTAGTGATGCGGCTATTGAAACAGCCGATGTCGTGATACAGACAGACCAGCCGTCAAAGGTAGCCGAAGCTATAAAGGTAGGTAAACTGACACGAAGAATCATCTGGCAGAACGTGTCACTGGCATTTGGAGTGAAATTACTTGTATTGATTCTGGGAGCCGGTGGAATTGCTACTCTTTGGGAAGCTGTCTTTGCAGATGTGGGTGTTGCGCTACTTGCCATTATGAATGCTGTCAGAATACAGAAAATGATAAAATAGGAGAAAGATGGAAGAAGATATTTATTTGGATAAGTTGGACAGAAGAGGTATCAAGCCAACTGCCATAAGACTTCTGGTGATAAAAGCGATGATGCAGGCAGAGCGTGCGGTGTCGTTGCTTGATTTGGAAACACTGCTCGATACAGTCGATAAATCGACTATATCCCGAACAATCGCTCTTTTCTTGTCTCATCATCTTATACATAGCATAGATGATGGAAGCGGCTCTTTGAAGTATGCTGTTTGCGACAATTCTTGCAATTGTGTGGTGCAGGATTTACATTCGCATTTTTATTGTGAGAAATGTCATCGCACCTTCTGCCTGGAAGGTACACATATCCCGGTGATTGATTTGCCTAAAGGATTTACTTTGCATAGCATTAATTATGTTCTCAAAGGAATTTGTCAGGAATGTTCTTCTCCAAAATAAGAAATCGACAGTGGTTATATAGTAGAGAGTCTGAATCTGTTTGTTAATTTTGGACATAATAATCACTATTTTTTATGACTTAAGCGCCTAAAATCCCAGTTTAGGCGCTTTCTTTATTTTAATCATTTTTTTATTCTATAAAATATCCTCACCTTTGTGGGGTAATTGGGGTTTGGCAGTATTTTATGGGAAATATATGAATAGTGAAAGGCGATAGTAAAAACACGCTAATAAAACATTTTAAATACATTAAGATATGACTAGAAAATTATTCTATTTAATTCCTTGCCTGATGATGGCAATGGTGACATTTACAGGGTGTGGTGATGACAATAATGACAATGATGGCCCGACAGGTGGTGTATTATCCGCTGAAAAGAGCAAAGAAAAATTGAGTGAAATCGGACAGAATTTGATTAATTTGGTGAACGCTGACGATCATAAACAGTTGGCACAAGTGGGAGATTACTTCTCTGAAATAGTCGGCTCATTGGAAATCCGGGAGAAAGCAAATGTACAGCAAATGGTGCACTCCTTAGTGGCTGCTTCACAGGGTGATATGGCTAAGGTGTATGCGATGGCGGCTGTTAATAATGAAATGTATCAGGCTAGTGATTATTATGGTATTTATACTTATAATAAAAGCACTGATGAGTGGGGGTATGCCGCATCTAGCACAGAACTTGCATTGAAGTTTGATTATAAAAATCAAGCGGCTGAAATAAAAATTGCAGCTACCGGTAGCACAACAGATTTTACTTATGACGATGTTACTGTGAAAATTCCTGCTAAACTTACTGCTACCATCAAACTGGGATCAACTACTTTGACTTCTTTTGAAATTACTACGGCAAATGTAAGCAGCTCTCCAAGAAAGGCTGATATTACAGTAAATATAGATGCTAGCGGTTACAAGATATCTACTTCGGTAAGTGCAACACCGCAGGCTGTGAAAGCTAACTATTCGATCAATATAAAAGGAACAGAAGCCATCAAAGGCGAAGCTTATCTGAATGGCAGCAATATGACAGCGGACGAAGGTTCGAATGAGAATATAGGAGATCGTTTTAAAGATGCGCGTGCAGTGATGAATATAATGGGCGAAGCTGCTATCGTTATGCAATGCAGCAGTTATAAGGAATTGGCTCATGAACTTGAACAAGTTGAAGACCAGTATGATAATCCTACCGAAATGTGGGGCCAATCTCATGGAGCTGCACAAGCTACTGCAAATGTATATAAGAAGTATCTTAATGGAAGCCTGACATTTGGAGGAAGCGATGAGGCTTCTGCCACTCTGGCATTCCAGCCTTATATTGACTACTCATATACAGATGGTCAAGGGGTGAAACATGAATACTGGGATACAGAACCTCTGTTGCAGTTTGAAGATGAATCCCTGATTAGTTTTGAAGATTATTTTGATGCTGCTTCCGGACCGTTTAAATCGTTGGCTGACAGCTTCGATGCATTGGTTAGAAGTTTTGAAGGATTCGTAGAATAAGAATGGGGTATAGATTAGATAGATGCGAATAAATTGACGAGGACCGAGGAGGGGAATAATTCTCTTCTTCGGCCTTTTTTTATAAGTAAAGTGAGTTGAGTGCGATAAGAAATATATTGCTATTGTTTGCGGCGATGGGGAGTATAAGTGTATATGCCCAAGCGGACGTGCGTGGTGATGATACGATTCGAACCGATTCTATTTGGAGAATTCAGGAAGTGGAAGTGGTAGCTTCCAAGAAATCACCTGCATTGCAACGTAGTGCAAAGGGAGATTGGAAGCTTGATCCGAATGCGGTAAACTTCATGCCTCGTATGCTGGGAGACAGCGACCCGATAAAAGCTTTTCAGCTGTTACCGGGAGTGACTACTGCCGGCGAACTGAATGGCGGACTTTATGTGCATGGCAGCGAACCGGGACATAATCTGATATGTATAGACGGTGTGCCTGTGTATAACTCTTCGCATCTGCTAGGCTTCTTCTCTATATTCAATAATGACCATTTTTCTTCTTTCTCACTGAATAAGTCTTACCAACCGGCAGACCGTGGTGGAAGATTAGCGGCAGTAGTAGAGATGACTCCCCGTGATTCGGTGGTGCAGCGGGCAAGCGTGTCCGGTAATGTCGGTATATTGGCTTCGAGAATCACCGGTGGAATACCGGTAACTCCCAATAGTGCTATTTATCTATCTGCGAGAGTCACTTATGTAAATCCGATTATCTCTTTGATAGAGGGAGGTTTTGAGGATAACACAAGACTGCGTTATGGCTTTCAGGATTATAATCTTACTTATGTGTGGAAACTGAATCCTAAAAACAAAATAGTACTGAACAGCTATGTCGGCAATGATTTGTTGAAACTGAAAGAACATCAGTATCAGGTAGATTTCAATATGCAGTGGCTCAACGGAATTGCTTCTTTGAAGTGGGAACGTAGCTGCAACGAAAAGACGTTGTTGACACAAAGAATCTATATGACGCATTACCGTACCAATCTGCGAGCAAACCAGAATACACTACGTATGAAAATGCCTTCCCGATTGACCGATTTCGGATATATGGGAAATGTAGACTGGCGGTTGGGGACATGGAAAATGAAGTCAGGCGGAAATTTCATACATCATATACTTCATCCGCAATACCCTGAATCGGTGAATATATTCGAAGGTATCAATGCCGGAAATCCCGGTAGATACGAAATGGAAGAGTTTGCTGTGTATACCGAAGCGGAGAAAAAATGGGGGAAATTGACGATGAATATGGGATTGCGTTATAGTGGCAGCATACAGGGTGATTATTATAATGGAGGAGCCGAACCACGTATTCGTCTGGAATACGAATTGCCGGGGAACAGAGTATTGAGCTTTTCCTACCAATTGAACAGGCAATATATGAATCAGATTACGGTATCGAGTGCCGGATTGCCTATTGATTTTTGGATGCCTTCGACGAAAGATATATCAGGGCAGAAAGTTCATTCATTAGATGTCTCTTTCTCACAGCCGCTTCGGAATGGAGATTATGAATTGTTGGTGGAAGGGTACTATCGGAAACTGTCTCATCAAACGATATTCAACGGTGGATTGTTAGATATGTTTAATCAGACATACCGGATAGAAGACCATGTACTGACGGGAAAAGGGCGGAATTACGGAGTAGAACTGATGTTGCGGAAAAGCAGGGGACGATGGAATGGCTGGATTGGTTATACGCTTGCCTGGGCTGATCGGCAATTTCCGGAATTGAGAGAAGGAAATATATTTCCTGCCAAATATGACCGTAGGCATAATTTGAACGCGATGATTCATTACACGTTGGATAATCATTGGGATTTTGCGATGACATTTGTGTATGCTTCGGGTAATGCGGTAACATATCCGAGGGCCATGTATATGATAGGCGAGAATGCAGTTTGTGTATACGATGAGTATAACAGCAGCCGCATGCCGGCTTATCACAGAATGGACTTGTCGGTGAACTACTGGTTGGGGCATACAAAAAAGAATTGCATCAATTTGTCGCTTTATAATGCTTATATGAGACATAATCCGGTTTTTGTGCAAGTAGGCGTCAAGCCTTCAGAAGATAAATCCGGTTTGCTGATTAAGAAAAAAAATATGTCTCTTTATAGCTTATTGCCTTCAGTCAGTTATATATTTAAATTTTGAAGATGTTGAAAGCTTTTTTATATGGTTGGATAATAATTCTGGTTGCAGTCTTTACGTCATGTGATCCTGACTGGGACTTTGACAGTGACTATGAATCGGAGGTTGTGGTGGAAGGTGGTATCACAGCGGACGGATTTGCAAAAGTGTATCTGTCACAAAGTAAAATCCTGAATAGTACATGGGATAGTATAGCGCTTTCCAAATTGCCTATAATGAGCGCTAAAGTAACTGTTAGCGATGGAAGTCGGACTGAAATTCTGGTGGGAAGGGTAGATAAGGGCAGGTTGCCATATTTTGTCTATACAGGTTCGCAAATCAGAGGGGAAGTGGGAAAGCTGTATACGCTGACTATTATATACCGGGGAAAAGAAATAACAGCGCGTACTACCATTCCTAAACCAATTTTGCTGGATAGCATACGCTTGCAGCCTACAGAGGGATGTGATACGCTTTATCAGGCTACTGCATACTTCAATGACCCGGCTGGTGAAGCCAACTATTATAAAATCTTCACTCAGGTAGAAGAGAAAGATGAGGATTATTATAATGCATTTATGGGTACGTTTTCGGATGAAATATTAGTGCCTCCTGTTGCAAAGGCGGAGGTTTACCGGGGATTCCGGCATACGGAACTCAACAAGTATACTCCTTTCTTTACTCCTGGTGAAAAGGTGGGTATTTGTTTTTCCCAGATAACGGAAGAAGGCTTCCGCTTTTGGAGTCAATATGAGAATGAGGTAATCAATAGTGCTAATCCAGTGTTTCCCAATACTACCAATTTGCCCGGTAATATAGATGGAGGACTGGGTATCTGGATGGGGTATGGAACTGCGGTTTATCATGTTGAAGTGAAGAATACCTGTTATTATTATAAGCATTGATGAATTGTTTTATTTTCCCTGAAATGGAATAAAGAAAGGCCGAAACCCGAGACGATGAAAAGATCGTCAGGTTTCGGCCTTCTGCTTTCGCTAATATTGTTTGATTAGTCAATATTGGGATTCAATGCGTGCCAGTCTTTAATGGCTGGGATGATCCCCATTTCAATCACTTCATCACGAAGTTTGCATAAATGCTCGTAGCTCTTTTCCAATTCTTCCTGTTCGGCAGGAGTTCCGGCTACTTCTTTATAAGTGACGCCGTCTTTAGTTATTGAAGTTTCCATCGCCATCATGATATGGTCGAACTTACCGTTAGAAACATACGTTCCGGCAGGCCAGCGGAAAGGTTGTCCACCCATAGCAGCGGCAATCATTTCGATAGAAAGATAAGCCGGGCTTTGGAAAGAAGAACGACCGCGCAGGTCGATAATATGCTTACCACCTTGGATGACACGTACTTTCAGTGCTTCCCAATCTGCTAATGGAAGGCGGGTAGTGCCGATGAAATCGGTCAAAGGTTCTCCTTTTATTTTGGTTGTAGATGCGAATACAGCCATTTGTTCACCATGACCACCATACGTACGGCAATTCTGAATGTCGGAAGCCGGGATATGGAAGAATTTCACCAGTTCGTTTTGCAGACGGGTGCTGTCTAGGGCAGCCAGTGTAGAAACTTGAGAGGGTTTCAAACCTGAATACAACAAAGTAATCAGTCCGGTGATGTCTGCAGGATTAAAGATCACAACGATATGTTTTACGTTCGGGCAATATTGATGAACATCTTTACCGAATTGAGCGGCAATTTCTGCATTTCCCTTCAGCAAATCTTCACGGGTCATACCTGCTTTACGGGCAGCTCCACCGGAAGAGACAATGTAAGAAGCTCCTGTCAGTGCTTCTTTGATATCGGAAGTAAATGTAAGGTTGACACCTTCAAAACCGCAGTGATACAATTCTTCAGCTACTCCTTCCAGAGCCGGAGCAAATGGATCATACAGGCAAATATTCGGAGTGAGTCTCATCATCATGGCTGTTTGTGCCATATTGGAGCCGATCATTCCGGCAGCTCCTACAATCGTAAGTTTCTCGTTGGTTAGAAATTCCATAAGTTTATATGTTTAAAGGTGAATAATCTACTTTTTCTTTTTGTCGCTACAAAGTTAACATATTAGAAAGCAGATTGTTCATTGCAAATAGTTTTGCCTGATAACGAAAAGTTATGGCTGACTGTTTGAGGGATCTATTCAAAATAGATTATCTTTGTGTCTTATTACAATAAATAGATAAGAATATGAGCATCGAATTAGGTAAGTTCAATCAGCTTGAAGTCGTGAAAGAAGTAGATTTCGGCGTATATCTCGATGGTGAGGAAGAAGGTGAGATTTTGTTGCCTACCCGCTATGTGCCCGAGGACTGTAAGATAGGAGATTTTTTGAACGTGTTTCTTTATCTGGATATGGATGAGAGACTGATTGCTACGACGCTGACTCCGTTGGTGCAGGTAGGTCAGTTTGCCTGTCTGGAAGTCTCCTGGGTGAATCAATATGGAGCTTTCCTGAACTGGGGATTGATGAAAGACCTGTTCGTTCCGTTCAGTGAGCAGAAGATGAAAATGCAGGTTGGACGGAAATATGTGGTTCATACGCATTTGGATGAAGAGAGTTATCGTATTGTGGCTTCAGCAAAGGTGGAACGTTATCTGTCGAAAGAAAAGCCGGAATATGCTCCGGAAGCAGAAGTGAATATCCTTATCTGGCAGAAGACGGACTTGGGCTTTAAAGCGATTATAGATAATAAGTATAGCGGTTTGTTGTATGAAAATGAAATATTCTGTCCGTTGGAGACAGGGATGGAGATGAAAGCTTTTGTGAAACAGGTGCGTGAAGATGGTAAGGTAGACCTGATTCTTCAGAAACCCGGTTTTGAAAAGATTGACGATTTTTCGAAAACGCTGTTCGACTATATCAAAGCGCATGGAGGACGAATCTACTTGAATGATAAAAGTCCTGCGGAAGATATTTATGACACATTTGGCGTCAGCAAGAAAACCTTTAAGAAAGGAGTGGGCGACTTATATAAGAAACGTCTGATTACCCTGCATGAGGATGGAATTGCTTTGGCGGATTCCTAAACAGAATAGGGATTTCCCTACATACGAATAGAGAGAATCATTGGGGTGGGGAGTTTCCTCACCCTATTTTTGTGGTATCAGATTAAAGATATAAATAATAAAAACTAGATAAGCTATGCGTAAGATTATAATAAGTTTCTGCATCCTGTTCGCTGCCCTTTCCTTACAAGCGCAGTCTGTTAACGGAATCCGTATCGATGGTGGGAATACTCCGATTCTTGTTTACCTGGGAGGGAACCAGATATGTTTACCCACTACTACCTGCTTTATAGCCAATTTAAATCCCGGACATTATACTGTTGAAGTGTATGCCACCCGCTTTACCCGTGCGGGAGAGCGAGTATGGAAAGGAGAAAAATTATATAAAGATTTCGTTTATTTTGATGGGAGAGGAGTGAAAGAAATATGGGTAGACGGACGTGATAACATACGCCCGGAAAGACCCGGCCGTCCCGAACAGGGAGAACATCGTCCAGGATATGGTTACAACAGGGTGATGAACGATCAGCTCTTCCAAACGTTTTATAAAGAGATGAAGAATGAGCCTTTTAAAGATGACCGTATGAAGTTGCTCAATGCTGCATTGGCTGGATCTGATTTCACATCTGCCCAATGTCTCCAACTGACCAAACTATATACATTCGATGATGATCGGATGGAGATTATGAAGATCATGTATCCCCGGATTGTAGATAAGGAAGCTTTCTTTACGGTGATTAATACCCTGACATTTAGCTCCAGCAAGGAAAAGATGAAGGATTTTATGATAGGGTACGGTAAACGTTGATACTATTAACTAAAAACGATACGGTTATGAAAAAGATACATATTATGCTGTGTTTGGCGTTGGGAATATTGGTCAGTGGCTGTTTTACCAGCTATGTATCTACCAAACAGATGATGGGTATATATCAGGGAATGACTCAATCGCAGGTAGAGTCCGTTTTAGGAAAACCTGATTTCCGGCGTTTTGACGGTGATATGGAAGAATGGGAATTCCATCGTGATAACGGTACGCCTGTACTTACTTCGGAACCTGTGACGATAATCGTTCAGTTTGTAAATAGAAAGGTGGTTAGTATGGATACGTTCAAAGGTTATGGCAGACCTGCACCGATGCATTCCGTTGTAGTACCGCCTGCAGTGAACACTACCGTTGAAGTCTTTCCTAATCATGAACAGGTGGAAGAAGCTCGTTTGATGACTGATAGTGAGTTTAAAAGCTTCATAGATAAGCTAAAATTTACGATTCCGAGGGATGACCAAAAGGCGTTGATTAATAGTATGCTGGGAAACCATGATGTCAATTCAACTCAATGTGTGGCGATAGTAAAAGAATTTTCTTATACTCCCGATCAAGTGGAGGTGATGAAGAAGTTGTATCCGTATGTTAGAGATAAGCAGAATTTTAACAAGGTGATTGATATCTTATTCACTAACATATATAAAGACGAGGTGCACAAGTTTATCAGAGAATATCATCAGAATAATAAATGATAGGAGATTGAATTATGAAACGAATACTGTTTTTACTCTTTGCGGTCGGTCTGACTGCCAATATGACCGTAATGGCTGGAATGAGCACTAGCAAGGTACGTAAGGAGACGCGTTTTCTTACCGATAAGATGGCATATGAATTGAGCTTGAGTACACAGCAATATAATGATGCGTATGAAATTAATTACGACTTTATTTATTCTGTCCGTAATATCATGGATTACGTAGCACGTGGTTACGAATGGGCATTGGATGATTATTATGAAGCGTTGGATATCCGTAACGACGATCTTCGCTGGGTATTGAGTGATGCACAGTATCACCGGTTCCTCGGTGCCGAGTATTTCTATCGGCCAATCTATGTAACCGGAGGGAAATGGAGTTTCAGGGTTTATGTTAATTACCCGAATCGTAGTTTGTTTTATTTTGGTGTGCCTTACCATTACCGTACTTATTGTGGAGCACATTATCGTCCACACTTTCACCATGTGAGTTATTATCGGGGCAGATATACTAATTTCAACCATTATTCTGCACCGCATCGGGTGAGAGATCAGCGAGTATTCCACTCTTATCGTCGTTCGGATTTCGGTTCTGTCCGGTTCCGTCCGAATACTTCCACTCGTCCGCATAATGCACCGACACGTCCGGGTAATTCTTCCCGTCCGGGTTCATCGACAACGCGTCCTGGTACGTCTCGCCCAAGTACCTCTACTCGTCCTGATACTTCTACTCGTCCCGGAACGACAACAAGACCTGGTACGTCAACACGTCCCCGTCCGGAATCTGGAGGAGATCGGCCTTCGACTTCTGTCAGACCATCTACACCGTCCGGAAGTGGAAGACCTGGTAACAATGTTGCTCCTGATAAAAATGGGAATACGAATAGAGTAGAAAGTGATCGTAATTCTGGTCGTCGTCCGGAAACAGGTTCCGGTTCTTCAAGCTCTAATCGCAGACCAACAAGCGGAAGTTCAACTGGTTCCAGTTCCTCCAATCGTGAAAGTGGAAAAACAAGTAGCAGTTCGAGAGAAAGTTCAAGCAAACGAAACGATAGTAGTTCCTATAATAGAAATAACAGTTCCGAGAGAAATAACAGCTCTTCCAGTTCCAGTCGTAGTAGCTCCAGTCGCAGTGATTCTGGTCGCAGTAGCGGTAGTACGACCAGTCGTAGCAGCAGTACCACTTCTAACCGGAGTAGCGGTAACTCGAGTTCTACTCGAAGCAGCGGCGGCTCTACCCGGAGCAATGTTTCTAGTGGACAAACAGAAAGACGCTCTTCTTCCGGAAGTACGAGAAGCAATAGCACTCAAAGTTCTTCCCGTTCCTCTGAAAGAAACAGCAACAGTTCAAGAAGATAACCTATTCCTTTATTATTTATATCAATCTCATTACTCCTCAGCGGAAGGAGAACTAGACTCCGGGTTTTCACCGGCTAGACTATTCCGGGCAGCGCCCGTAACTTGGATATCGGGGCGGATACTATCCGCCTCGATTTCACTTATTACTCCTTTCTGTGCAAGCCGCTTGGCAATCAACTTATAATAGCCTTCCATATTCTCCTTTAACTGTCCGCCTTCTGCAAAAGAGCTGCGGAAATGCTTGGGCTTCGGGATAATGGAAGCCAGGAAAATACTTTCTTCCGTGTTCAGTTGTGAAGGGCGTTTATTGAAATAATAAGCAGAAGCTTCCTGAATACCATAAACGAGCGGTCCCCATTCAACAATGTTCAGATATACTTCGTACATGCGTTCTTTAGAAGTTAATCTTTCATTTTCTATTAGCCATACAATCAATGCCTCTTCCAATTTACGTGCAAAGTTCTTATTACGGTTCAGGAATACATTCTTTACGAGTTGCATGGTGATCGTGCTTCCTCCACGTGCAAAGCGTTTCACTTGCAGGTCGTAAATCAATGCTTCCCGTAGGGCGTCGGGCAGGAAACCGTGATGGTAAAAGAATGCTCCGTCTTCACTTTGCATAACGGACATTCTTAGGATGGGTGAAATGCTATCCAATGGTGTAAAGTGTGCGCACGAAGGGCCAATGGGAAAAGTCCGTACCGGTATTCCGTTCTCATAAGCTGTATAAATGAACTCGCCGGACATTTTGGAGAGTGAAGTGGCCCCATAGCTTGTGATGCGGAAGTCTTTCTCTTTCAGCTCGGATTCCAGTTTGAGACTATCCAGTTGTGCAAAATCAATATCTAATAGAAAATGATAGGCCAACTCGCCACTTGTCTTGATGCCTTCCAAGTTGCTGAATAATCCTTTGGGGAGAGAGCTGAACAGATCATCTGCCGGAAACCAGGATTTGTTGACTGCAGCAGTGAAATGCCAGTTTCCTTTCTCTTTCTCGGCTCGCAAATAAGGATGAAACTGGAGTTTGTTGAAATCAACAATGGTCGTACTATCCAGCTCGAGTGAGTGCCCGCTAATGTTCATCTCGTAACAGAGTTGTCCACGATCGAGATGAATTACTTCAGGAGAGAGGGCTTTATGAAATACGTCAAGTCCGTTCACTCTCGCTTTTCCTTTGAGGAGCAGTTGATTGGATGCACGCTTATCTTTAGTCATATTATAAGATAGGGTGTCGAAAGTGACTTCTGCTCCAAAACGGCGGGTAATATAAGGTAGTGAGATTTTTCTTTTTTCCGGGGCAAAGAGAGATGCTTTTAATGTATAGTCTCTTCTGTTTAGTTCGCCGGTCGCTTCCCATAGTTGTTGAGGAAGTGTATCTTCTTTTATCTGAATGGTTGATTGGAAATGATTGTTCTCAATAATAAAAGAAGGAATGTTGACTGCAACGAAATTACTATCTTTACGTTCGGTTATATTGATTTGACTGAGTTGCCCGTTTTCAGGCAGGAAACCGTAAATGAGGTTTAATATCCGGTCAATACGGTTGGCATAGTCACTTTCTATGACAGGTTGGGGTTCTGCTTCTTGTTGCCGTTTAAAGAACAGGAAATCGTAGTTAGCTATGCTATCATGCTTGATGAAGTTGATTGCCAGGCCATTCATAAGCACATTCCGTACTTCGATTTCTCCTTTTAGTAATTCCCAAAAACTTAGTTTTACATTGACGGATTGTAATGTCAGGAGGGTATCCCGTTGGTTGGGAACAATAGAAAGTCCTTGTAAAGCCACTTCATTGCAGCCTTTCATTCGTAACTCCTGATAATGAATTTGTAGACCGTATGTTTGTTCGGCACGTGTAGTTCGTTTGTCAACGATATGGCATAAAATGACATTGCGGAATGCAAAGAGACAAATAAGGCTGGTAAGCAAGATACCGATAGCCGATAGAATGATAATTCTTTTTTTGCTGGACGTTTCCATCTTCTTTTTCTTGATATGATAATCGCTGCAAAGGTAGATAATAATTCGGGCAACAAGCGGAGTATTTTCCCATTTTTAGAGTTATATTCATCAGTAGAAAGAAGAAAATACAAAAAAAGGCGCTTTATTTGCAATATTAATCTTTTGTTAAGGTCTGTATTAATCTTTTCGTTTACTCGTTAATGTTACTTTTACGCTCAAAACCAATACTTTTGAAATTATGATGCGAATGAACAAACCGATGACTACTGCAATGTTTTGCATGGCATTATTGCTTGGAGGACTCTCATCTTGTACCACAAATGATGTGGAAGATATACAGGGAGATGGTGAACAAGACCTTTATGAAATTAAGGATCGTGCGTTGGGAGAATACCTTGTTTATAACTGTAGCCGTACAGACGAAAACAAACTTCCTTATGAAATGGCTGTTGCGGAAAATGGCAAATTCTATCTGAACACCCAAAAAGCCGCTACCGTGGAAAACCTCTATCTGGTAAAAAACGATGCGCAGATATCTAAATTGGAGAGTGCAGGGTTGGCTACGGCTGCAGTGAAAATTGTAGATATGGACGGTTTGCAGTTCTTTACCGCTCTAAAGACATTGAAGATCACCTCCAATTCAGTGGAACGTATGGACCTGACCGCATTGACCCAACTTGAAACGGTTGAGATGAATAACAACTGCGTTGCAACACTGGACTTATCACAGAACGCTAAACTCGTTCGCTTTCGTTATGGTGGGAACACTACTACCGATACGTCTACCAAACTTTCGACAATTAGCTTCGCAAATAATAATGTGATAGAACATATTTATTTAAAGAACCAGAATCTTCAGGAGAATGGGTTTACTCTTCCTTCAAATTATTCAGCATTGAAAGAACTTGATTTGAGTAATAACCCGGCTGCTCCTTTTGCTATTCCGGAGGATTTAATGAACCAATTGACTACTGCTGTCGGAGTGGTGGCTGACTCTGAAGGAGGAGGCGACGAAGACGGTGAATTGTTCACGATCCCGGATCAAGCTTTTGGAGAGTACCTTTATTATCTATCGACAACAGCTGGCAAGTTGCCACAAGGACTTGTTGTGAAAGAGGGAAATGAATATCAATTGGATAAGACAATTGCAGCTACTGTCACTTCTGTGAATGTCAATAAAATGAAGGACACGATTACTGAATTACAAGCTGCTGGTTTAACAACTGCGGAAACTTTGATAAGTTCTGCAGATGGATTACAGTTCTTTACAGGATTGGTTGAATTTACAGCTACCTCAAATAAGTTTACCGAGGCACTTCCGATTACTGGACTTAGCAATTTGGAAGTCTTGCAAGTGAACACAGCAGGAGTTAGTTCATTGGATTTGAGTGGTAATCCCAAATTGCGTATTCTGAACTGTAATGGTAGTACGAAAAGTGGATATGGTACGTTGTCGTCTATTAATCTTTCATATACGTCCAATCTGGAGACTCTTAATTTGAAAAATAATAAACTGGAGGCAATCAATGTGACGAATCTGGTTAAGCTAACAGAACTCGACTTAAGTGGTAATCCTGGTGCAAATTTCAAGATTCCGGCAGGAATATTTAATAATTTGACTACTACTAAAAATAAAGGCGTAGAAGCTGAATAATTCAAATAAAGGATACTATGATGATATATATAGGTGCATTTATAGCCTTACAGGTAATTGTATTGGTGGCTTATTGGCTAATGAAAAAGAATAATCCGCAGGGAGTATTGATGGTAGCCGGAATTCTGATGTTGGCACTTAGTATGCTGCTTGGTATGCATTCGCTAAGTCTGACTGAAACAACGGGGACGCCCGTTTTCGATCTCTTCCGGATTATCAAAGAAACTTTTTCATCGAATATGCTTCGTGTCGGTTTGATGATTATGACTATTGGAGGTTATGTAGCTTACATGAAAAAGATAAAGGCTAGTGATGCATTGGTATATGTGTCTATGCAACCGCTGGCCATATTCAAGAAATTTCCTTATATCGCTGCTTCCATTGTCATTCCTATCGGGCAAATGCTTTTCATTTGCACACCGAGCGCAACGGGACTTGGACTGTTGCTGGTCGCTTCTATCTTTCCTATTTTGGTAGGCTTGGGAGTGAGTCGTTTGACGGCAGTATCTGTTATTTCTGCTTGTACCATTTTTGATATGGGCCCCGGTTCGGCCAATACTGCCCGGGCGGCGGAACTTGTCGGTCAAAATAATATGCTGTACTTTGTTGAACACCAGCTTCCGCTGGCCATTCCGCTTACTATTTTGCTAATGATTGTTTACTATCTCACCAATCGTTATTTTGACCGCAAGGATCGCCAGTCTGGACGTACACAGCCTGAAATGGTGGATACGAAAGATTTCAAGGTAGATATTCCTTTGATTTATGCGATTTTGCCAGTGTTGCCATTGTTCCTGTTAATCATATTCTCGAAGTATGTACACTTGTTCGATCCTCCGATCGAGTTGGATACCACTACGGCAATGTTCGTCTCTCTGGCAGTTTCCATGTTGTTCGAGTTGATACGGCTTCGTTCCTTTAAAGCGGTTTTTGTGACTATGAAATCATTCTGGGAAGGGATGGGTAAGGTATTTACCAATGTGGTGACACTGATTGTTGCAGCAGAAATCTTCTCTAAGGGATTAATTAGTCTTGGCTTCATTGATGCGTTGGTTGAAGGATGCACCAGTCTGGGATTCTCTGGAACTTTGGTTTCTATTGTCATTATACTGATTCTTTTCCTGGCTGCTATCCTGATGGGAAGTGGCAATGCTTCTTTTTTCTCGTTTGGCCCGCTGGTTCCGTCAATCGCTACCAAAGTCGGTATGGCACCCGTAGATATGATATTGCCTATGCAATTAGCATCAAGCATGGGACGGGCGGCGTCACCTATTGCCGGTGTGATTATTGCTATCTCGGAGATCGCTGGTGTATCGGCTACCGATTTGGCCAAACGCAATATCATTCCGCTGACAATCACACTGATTGCCATGCTAGTTATTCACTTTTTTATTTAACAAGTAATACTGATTATGATGTTCAAACTGATTCAAAATATACATCTTTATGCTCCTGAAGACAAGGGGATGAACGACCTGCTTATTTGTGGTGAAAAAATTGCTTGTATCGCACCCCATATCGATATTCGCGGAATAGAAGTAGAAGTGATCGATGGAGCAGGCATGAATGCTGCCCCCGGCTGTATCGACCAACACGTACATATCATTGGCGGAGGCGGACAAACCGGATATTTCTCTCTGGCTCCTGAAGTGCCGCTTAGCCGTTTACTGGCTTGTGGAACGACTACGGTAGTCGGACTATTGGGAACCGATGGCTTCGTGAAGCAATTACCGGCACTTTATGCTAAAACAAAAGCACTATGCATGGACGGTATATCAGCTTATATGCTTACCGGCTACTATGGACTTCCCACTCCTACATTGACAGATTGTGTTGCCAATGATTTGATTTTCATTGATAAAGTGATCGGCTGTAAGATAGCTATAAGCGATGACCGTAGTTCCTATCCTACCAAAAGTGAGCTGATGCGTATCATTCAGCAAGTACGTCTGGGGGGCTTTACTTCTGCCAAGGGCGGAGTGATGCATGTGCATTTGGGAGCTTTATCCGGAGGCATTGATCTGTTACTTGAGATAGCGCGGGAATATCCTTCATTAATCAGCTATATTTCTCCTACCCACATGGGACGTACGCACGATCTGTTCTTGCAAGGAATTGAATTTGCCCGTATGGGGGGAATGATCGATATTTCCACAGGCGGAACGAAATATTGCGAACCCTATGAAAGTGTATTGGAGGGATTGAATGCCGGAGTATCTATTGATCGTATGACTTTCTCATCGGATGGTAATGCCGGTGTACGTCGTAAAGATCCGGTTACCGGGGAAGACAGTTATACTGTGGCACCCTTACATCGAAATCTGGAACAGGTAATCCGGTTGATAGTGGATGGAGGTATTGCCCCTTCGGATGCTTTCCGCCTGATAACAACGAATCCTGCCCGTACAATGAAACTGAAAGGAAAAGGAGAACTCCGGGAAGGATGGGATGCGGATATAACGCTGTTTGATGATAAATGGAAATTGCAGGGTGTCTACGCCCGTGGTGCGGAAATGATGCATGAAGGCATCGTGATACGTAAGGGAAATTTTGAAATGTAATACTAAAACAACATGGATATGAAAAAATATCTATTATTCCTGATAGGGCTATTCTTGTTCCTTCCGGTAATCGCGCAGACAGACGAAGGTAGTGATGACGCCGAAATAGTGGAAGCCAGCGATGAAAGTTTATCAGATATCGACAACAAGGTAGTTCTCCATCGCTATAAAATGGGGGATGGCTTAAGACTCACAACACAGGGCGGCAATAAGCTGGTTATTAGCGGAATGGTACAAACCTCGGTAGAAAGCCGTCGCTTTGAAGATGTGGATCAGATGTACAACCGCTTCCGTGTGCGACGTGCCCGTGTGCGTTTTGATGGAAGTGTCTATCATGATAAATTGCGTTTCCGCTTGGGACTCGACTTGGTGAAAGGTAGTGAGACGGACGATGATTCCGGTTCCTTATTGATGGATGCTTATGCAGCCTATCGCCCTTGGGGTTCTAAACTGGTCGTTTCGTTTGGGCAGCGTTCCACTCCTACGGATAACTACGAATTACAGATGAGTTCCCACACTTTACAGTTTGGCGAACGTAGTAAGATCACTTCTGCATTTAGCACGATTCGTGAACTGGGAGTCTTTGCCGAAAGTTCTTTCCGGGTAGGCAGCAAAGGTCTTCTACGTCCTGCTATTGCCATCACTGACGGTTCCGGTCCAATTTCGGAAGGAAAACGTTATGGTGGATTAAAGTATGGCGGCCGACTGAATTATCTTCCTTTTGGAGCTTTCCGTTCGATGGGAGGCAGCAGAGAAGGGGATATGGCTTACGAACTGACTCCGAAGTTAAGTGTGGGTGTTGCTTATAGCTATGCGGACGGCACATCCGATCGTCGTGGCGGCCGTAGTAACGGGGATATTCTTTATATGAATGACCGTGATGAAATAGATCTTCCCGACTATGCTAAATTGGTGGCAGACTTTGCCTTTAAGTATCGCGGATTTTCCATGTTGGGCGAATATGCGAAGACTTGGGGATATGTTCCTTCTTCTATTACGAAACGGGTAAGAAACGATGGTTCCACTGCTACTACCTTTGATGTGAACGGAGAGCAGAACGTAGAAGCTTATATCAAAAATAGAATGATGTTGGGGCAAGGGTTTAATATTCAGGCAGGATATATGCTTCGCAGTCTTTGGAGTTTTGACTTGCGTTATACATACCTTAAGCCGGACGAATATTCATATATGAATAATAATCTGTATTTCAACAGACATAACTTTTATGATTTTAGTGTCTCCAAATATCTGACACGTAATTATGCTGCTAAAATACAATTAACTGTCGGACTAGCCCGTAGCAATGGTGAAAACCGTACTCCCGACAGTACATACACCTATAATGGTAATGAGTGGATAGGAAACCTATTGTTCCAATTTAAATTCTGACGAAGCTATGAAACGAATATTATTAATACTCTGTCTTTTATTATCCGGTCTTCCATTCTATGCTCAACAGACCGGAAAGGTGACGGCGAAGTTCTTCCCCGATCCACAGATCGACATGGATACACCGGCATTTGCCAAGAAGCATGGTTTCACCACTTATCGTGAGTTGATGACGTTCTTGCATGATTTGGCTACCGCTCATCCGGAATGGGTGAAACTTCAAATTGTAGGTCGTACTCAGCGTGGACGTGAAATACCTATGATAAAGGTGAGCAAAGGAGGAAGTGATAAGTTACGTGTCCTCTATACAGGATGTGTACATGGAAATGAACCGGCTGGTACGGAAGGACTTCTATATTTTATGAAGCAACTGACCCGTGATCCTCAACTGTCTGCCCTGCTTGATAAGATGGATTTCTATATCCTGCCTTCGGTAAATATTGACGGAAGCGAACAGGGAGAACGGCTCACTGCCAATGGTATAGACCTGAACCGTGACCAGACTCTTTTGTCAACCCCGGAAGCACGCACTTTACAACGGGTTGCTCTGACAGTCAAACCTCATTTGTTTATCGATTTCCATGAATACAAACCGCTTCGTGCCTCTTACGAAGAAGTGACCGACGGGCTTCTGGTTACCAATCCTAACGACTTTATGTTTTTGTGGAGTAGCAACCCGAATGTATCTCCCGCATTACGTACTGTTGTAGACGATTTTTATGTGCCTGAAGCTAGTCGTATGGCTGATGCGGAAGGACTGACACATCATACCTATTTTACTACTAAAAGTAATCGTGGAGAAATTATATTCAATATCGGCGGTTCCTCTCCTCGTTCTTCCACTAATATCATGGCATTGCGTGGAGCTATTTCAATGTTGATGGAAGTACGTGGTGTCGGCTTGGGACGCACTTCTTATAAACGTAGGGTATATACTGTTTATAAATTGGCAGAGTCATTTGCCCGTACTACTTTTGAGCATGAAGATCAAATACGAAAAGCTGTAGATGAATCTGCTCATTATAATGGTGATATTGCCGTGACTTTCCGTTCGAAACCCGCTTCCGACTATCCGTTGAATTTTATCGATATCCTTGCTTGTAAAGAGATAACTGTGCCTGTTGAGGCCCGTATCGCTCCCGAATCGGAAGTCGTACTGACCCGCGAACGCCCTGTTGCCTATTATCTGGACGCCAACCAAAATCGTGCAGTGGAAATATTGCAGCATTATGGGGTTGAACTGGAACGGCTGGAATCTCCTGAAACGGTTGAACTGGAGTGTTACACTGTTACAAAAGCAGTAGAAAGCCATGATTTGGTAGCCGGTATTTTACCGTTGAATGTGGCAACAAATACCAGTAACCGTACGATTACTCTTCCGGCCGGCAGCTATCGTATTCCCATGTCCCAACCTTTGGCCACCCTTGTGACAGTATTGCTGGAACCGGAATCAGCCAATGGTTTCGTCAACTACCGCGTGATTGATGCTGCAGTAAACAATACGCTGGGCGTCTATCGTAAAATGAAATAGATTAATTAATGACGATAAATAGAATACAAGATATGAAAAAGATAATAATAGGAGTTTTCTCCTTGATTTTGGCTACAGGTATGTATGCTCAGACAATTGGAAACGAGGCATTTCCGCAACTGAAAGATGGTTTGCTTGACTTGAACTTGAGAACACCCGGTCAGAAACTGCGTTTTGGCGGTTATCTCCAGGGATCAGGTTATTATACGGACATAAAGAACGCAGAGTCGGAATATGGATTTGATATTGAACATGCTTATTTAAGTCTGGAAGGTTCGTTCCTGAATGAGAAACTGGGATTCTTTTTACAGGCAGATTTTGCAGATTCCTACCCTTTGTTGGATGCATGGGTTTCGTATGCTCCCTGGAAACAGTTGAAAATCAGTGCCGGACAGAAACAGACTTTTACCAATACCCGGCAGATGATGATGCTCGATCAGGGACTTGCTTTTGGTGAACATTCATTGATGGATCGTACTTTCTCCCGTACAGGCCGTGAGTTGGGATTATTTGTTGAAAGCCGCTTGTCACTTGGCAAACTCGGATTCGATTTGGGCGCTGCTGTTACTTCCGGTGACGGACGCAATTCATTTGGTTCATCAAGCACTGACCCTGATTTGGGTGGGTTGAAATATGGCGGACGTGTCACTGTTTATCCGTTGGGCTTCTTTACGAGCGGTAATGAAATGGTCTTTAATGATTTTATTCGTGAGAAATCTCCCAAATTGGCTATCGGTGCGGCCTATAGTTATAATGTCGGTGCCAGTAATATGGTAGGTGAGGGACATAATGATTTTCAGATGTATGATAAAGAAGGTGCTGCGGATTATCCCGACTATCGTAAGTTGTCTGCCGATTTACTCTTCAAGTGGAATGGTTTCTCCTTGTTGGCAGAGTATGTCAATGCAACAGCGAACGGTTTGAACGGGCTTTATGTAGAAAAGGATGAGGGTGCAAAATTGAAACCGCATCAGATAGCTAATTATCTGGCTTTGGGAAATGGATTCAATGTGCAGGCTGGGTATCTTTTCCGTAAATTATGGGCACTTGATGTTGCTTACAGTAAAGTGAAACCCGAGTGGAAGGAGACTGAACAGAGTGTTTTGCGCGAGGCGGATAACATTACTTTCGGAGCATCGAAATATTTCAATAATAATACGTTCAAGCTACAGCTGGCAGGTTCATATACCTCATACAATCAGTTAGTGGGGGCAGGATCTAAGGAATTTCAGGTTAAGTTGAATCTTCATATTCTCTTTTGATAATGATGCGTGTAGCAAACTTATTGATTTTAATCATTGCCGTATTGATGACGAGTTGTTTTAAAGACGACGAATCGGAATCTTTGGGAGAAACCTCCGGGTTTCTTCCGGGAGACGGTATCGTGACATATTCCGGATATGCGCCTTTGGCCGACCGGCCTGTCCGCATACATTTTCATATCCCTGTCAACGGGGATATGAAAAAAATGCCGGTGTTGTTTGTATTTCCCGGATTAGAAAGAAATGCCGATGATTATTTGAATGCATGGCGTGCAGAAGCATCCAATAGGGAGGTAATGGTCTTTGTGTTTGAGTTTCCTACGGAGACTTACTCTACTGCACAGTATATCGAAGGAGGTATGTTTCAGGGAAATACGTTGCTCGATCGTTCAGAATGGACATTCTCACTTATTGAGTCCGTTTTTGATACTGTCCGGAAAGATACCGGTTCTTCGCGGAATAAGTATGATATGTGGGGACATTCTGCCGGAGCGCAGTTCGTGCACCGGTATGTGACGTTTATGCCTGATACCCGTGTTGATAGGGCGGTAAGTGCCAATGCGGGTTGGTATACATTGCCCGATGTGGATGTTGCTTATCCTTATGGCTTGAAAAATACGGATGTCGCAACTACTTCCCGGGTGGCATCGTTGTTTGCCCGTAAACTGATTGTTCATTTGGGCACGGCAGATACGGATCGTAACGGACTGAACACTTCAGCAGGTGCCGAAGCACAAGGGGCAAACAGGTATCAGCGTGGTAAGTATTATTTTTCAGAAGCGAAGCGTATCAGTACCAAAGACGGTTGTTCATTGAACTGGGACAAGTATGAGGTGGCAGGTGTTGCACATGAGTATGCTAAGATGGCGGCAGCCGGAGCAAAAATACTCTATTAAGTAAGACTAAAATTTTGAGCCATCGGTTAAATAGCTTATTTTTGTTGACCTATTTATCAGACAGGTATTTAAAATGTTTTTATCGGCATCGTACATACAAGGATTGTATTCTTTAGGGCAAAAGATTATGCTATTGATATTCTGCCTCTCTTTTACTGTATCCGTACGTGCTATACGTCCCGCAGAAGAGGTTAAGAGAGTGAAGGCAGATCAGATACTTGATACCAAACAGTTTAATTATCTGGATAAAGGGAGCATTATCACATTGCAGATTGTGCTTCCCGAGCAGGATAAAGTGGTGTTTGAGTCGCTGATGCGCATTGAAAGTACAGATAAAGAATTATATAATCTGATTCTTTCCCGTTCTCCGCAGGCAGGTACTGAACTTCTGTGGGTGTGTAATTCAGAGGTTGAGAAAGTGCGGATAGGCTCTCCAAAAGATTCAATCCGGACTGATACCATGTCAGTAGGCTTTTCGGTTCGTTTCCCGGCAGATTCGGTTTATATATCCGCAAATGAACATTCTTATGCATTTTCGTCGCATGGCATTCGCTCGGACCGGGGGTATCGATTTCATATTCTGGGTGATAAACGTTCCCATTTGAAGTTGGTGGAGGGGCATGCTGAATTGTTGTCGATTGGAAAGGAGGAGCAACATCTATCCGCCTGGTACTGGATTTTATTGATTATTGTGGTGGATATGATTGTGTTCCTGGGAATGCATTGGCGGCGTAGGCGTCAGAAGAGATTGAAGGCAAGTAACCGGATTGAGATACTCACCTCATTTGGCGATGAAGGAGAAAGGGTTAAGTTACCCCGGTATAATGCCGTTTACCTGTTTGGCGGATTGCAGGTTTTTGACCGTAATGGTGAGGAAGTCTCGCAACGCTTTTCTCCACTTCTGCGTGAGCTGTTTATTTTGTTGATTTTGCGGTCGGCGGAGAATGGAATATCGTCGGAAGAACTCACGACCATGTTGTGGTTTGATAAAGATGATGTAAGTGCCAAAAATAACCGGGCAGTAAATCTTTCCAAGTTGCGTGTGTTGGTAGAATCTGTTGGTGGTTGCACTATCTCCAAGATTTCGGGTAACTGGCGGGTGCAATTTGATAAAACAGCTTTTGTGGATTACTATGAATGTCTTCCGGAACGGATTCGTCCCGATAGCCTGACAACCGAACGAATTAAAATCATAGCAGCACTAACAGCTAAAGGCGGCTTGCTGAATGAGTGTGACTATCTGTGGCTCGATACTTTTAAAAGCCGGATAGCAGACAGCCTGATTGAATCTTTATTAAAGTATGCCACTTTATTAGATGAGCATGAAGCTTATGATACCAAATTATTAATATCCGATATTATCTTCCGGTTCGATTCCGTGAATGAAGCGGCTCTTAGACTCAAATGTGCCACTTATGTATCTATGCGTAAGCAATATATGGCTAAGACTACTTATGAACATTTCTGCAGGGAATATAAATCACTGTATGACGAACCTTTTGAGCATTCTTTTAATAGCATTATTAGTCAGTAAATTATTTCCTTATTTGTTCGTTTCTTAATGGGTTGTTCGCTTTTGAGCGTACAACTGTTCGTTTTCGTACACCGTTCTGTTTTATGATTTCCTTGATTATTAGCTAGTTATCGTTTTGGCACGCTCGTTGCATCTCTATAGTCGCAAGCGGGCAACGAAGAAAAATGAAAAAAACTTCAGAAGGTTGCAACCGTTTGAGACGCTTGATCCGTCTAATAAACAGAAGGACAAAAACAGAATGTTGAACAAATAAAAAATATACAATTATGAAGACTACAGTATTATTCAGAATGATCGTTTTAGTTGCTATGGTATTTGCAGGAATCGCTAATACAACAGTGAAGGCACAGGGTAATAACTTCATTACTAATGAAGAAAGAGTAGATGATCTTGTAGTATCGAAAGTGATTTACAGACTCGATGGTTCTCTCTATCGCCACATGAAATATGATTTTACCTATGACGATCAGAAGAGAATGTCTTCCAAAGAAGCTTTCAAATGGGATGCTTCTACTGAAAAATGGATACCGTACTTCAAAATTGATTATACTTATTCATCTAATGAAATCACTTTGGTATATGCACGCTGGAATGACTCTCACAGAGCTTACGACGCATCTGTTGAAAAGAGCGTTTATGAACTGAACGACGCTAATATGCCGGTTGCTTATATGAACTATAAGTGGAATGATAAATGGATTGAAGAATCCGCTGCTAGCTGGGCTATGAATGTATCTACTCCGGCAACTAATGAAGCAACTCTGCTGACTGCCAGCAGATAAAAATAAATCGGAGTTGTGAAACTCCTTCTCTCTCTTTTAATTTAACTACATTAAAAACGGTGGATTTCCTTATGGGATAATCCACCGTTCTGTTTTTCTAATGAACAGTTACGATTAGCTTTTGTAACTCTTCAATATCTATTTAACGAGTGGTAGATATTCTCCATAACCTTCCTCTTTCATTTTATCTTTCGGGATAAAACGAAGTGAAGCGCTATTGATGCAATAGCGTAATCCACCTTTCTCTTTCGGCCCATCTGTGAATACGTGTCCCAAATGAGCATCTCCGGTTTTACTGCGTACTTCCGTACGTATCATGCCGTGCGAAGTATCTTTCTTTTCTGCGATTAGACCTTTTTGAATCGGTTGGGAAAAGCTTGGCCACCCGCAACCTGAATCAAACTTGTCGGTAGAGACAAACAGAGGTTCTCCGGTAGTAATATCCACATAAATGCCGGGACGATGCTCATTCCAGTATTCATTATGGAAAGCTGGTTCAGTGGCATTCTTTTGGGTTACGGCATATTGTTCCGCCGACAATTCCTTACGGAGGGTTGCATCATCCGCTTTTTGATACGTTTTAGCTTTCGGCGCATTCGCTTTGCGTGCCATTTCGAATAAAGCGGGATTGATATGGCAGTATCCACCCGGATTTTTATCCAGATAGTCTTGATGGTAAGTTTCAGCCGGATAGAAATTTGTCAATGGCTTTACTTCTAGGACGATAGGAGTTTTATATTGTGCGGATAATAATTGAATTGCCTGCTTGATGACAGGGAGATCTTCTTTATCTACATAATAAATTCCGGTTCTATACTGCGTTCCCCGGTCATTACCTTGCCGGTTGAGGCTGGTAGGATCGATTGTCTTGAAATATAGATCGAGCAGTAAATTCAAATCTACCGTTTTCGGATCATAAACCACCTTTACTGTTTCGGCAGCATTGGTTTTTCCTGAACAGACCTGTTCATAACTCGGATTGGCAACATTACTGTTGGCATATCCTACCTGAGTACTTTCTACTCCTCGAATTTGTTTCAGGAAATGTTCTGTTCCCCAGAAACATCCTCCCGCAAAATAGATTTCTGCTTGATTCTTCATTGGTTTAGCAACTCCTAAAAATGTATTACTAATCATTACAATCACTATAGCGATAAAATACTTCATATCCGTTAGTTCTTTCTATAATAACGAATGAACCAACGGATATGTTTTAAGGAACTACTATACTAAACTCAACTTTATTTCTTTTTTATTCAATGACCTGTCCTTTGTAGAAATCCAGAATTTTAGTCCGAAACAGGTAGTCATATTTTGCCTGCAACTTATCCGAAAGAGCTTTCGTCAGATTAAGTTTGGCTTCATTGTATTCCACAAAGGTAGCTTTGCCGTTATTGAACTTCTCACTCATCAGGCGGAAAGACTCTTCGTTGGCTTTTACTGCCACTTCACTGGAGTTGTATTTACTTTCTGCTGCCAGAGCATTGTACCAGGCTTGCTGAATTTCTTTATAGAGTACTTTTTTACTGTTATCCAATTTCAAGGATAAATCTATTTGTTGCAAACGAGCCGTGCGTACCCGGTTTCTTGTGGCAAAACGGTTGAAGATTGGCACGCTCAAATTAAATCCTATATATTTATTCAGATTGTTTTTCATCTGACTGCCGAAGCTGCTCTCTGATCTTCCGCTAACCGTATAATAATTACTTCCCAGACCGGCACTGAAAGAGAGTTGTGGATAAAATGCACTTTGGGCAATACGAATACTATTAAGACTACCTTGCAAACGATATTCTGCAGCCTTAATGCTTGGTTTGTAAGTAAGTGCCTGTGTATATATGTCATCCGGCGGAGTGAGAGATTCGAACTCTAATTCTTCCTTAGGGCTTTCGAGTACAAATCCTTCAGGCGTGGGTAATTCCAAGAGTTGGGTGAGATCCAGTAAGGATAGTTTGTACGTATTGTCTGATTGTACAGCAGTCATTTCATCCTGTGCGACACGGGCTTGTGCTTCGGCCACTTCAGAAGAGGATGCCTTACCCACTCCCTGAAGACCTTGAATACGTTTTAACTGGTCTTTGCTTAAATCGACCTGATTATGAGCAATCTTACTTAATTCTTGATTGAATAAAACCTGTAAATAAGCAGAAGTGACATTGATTGCAATATCTTCTCTGGCTTTATTCAAATCTTCTATGGCAGCTTTTAAATCCAGTTTGGCAAGTGAATATTGGTTGGACAATTGCAAACCGGTAAATATAGGTACGTTTGTTCCCAAGCTGAAACTGGTATTGGCGCTGTTAATGTCACTATACGAGTTGTCTATCGGAGAAGCAGTACGGCCCCAACTCCAGTTTTGGCTGGCACTACCGCTCAAATTCGGAAGGCGTGCCCATTTAGTGGTGTTTACACTCACTTTGCCTGCTTCGACATTATTGGCCGATTGACGGATTTCTATATTATGCTCAATAGCATAGTCGATACATTGCCGAAGCGTCCATGCTTGCGAAGAGTTGTTCTGTGCCTGGATGGAGGTGATTCCGACTCCGGCAAGCAGAAGGGCTGTTATGGTTTTACGAATTATTTTCATCGGATTCAATTATTTATCTTTTTTCTCTGCACCACGTATTTTGTCCTGAACGGTTACCCCTTTCTTGATTTCTATCTTGATTCCATCACTCATACCAGCAGTCACCTGTGTACGCTGGAACTTTTGTTCGGGCACTGAATCTGTCATGATGTACACAAATGTAGAGTCACCACTAAATTCAACAGTGCTTTCGGGCACTGCCAATACCTGATTGGCTCTTTGTAACACGATTTCCGCATTAGCCGAATATCCGGAACGAATCTGAACAGAATCCGGAATGGTAATCGCAGCCTTGATTTCAAACTGGTTGGCTCCATTGGTTTCCACCCCTTTGGGAGATATATATTCCAGAATAGCGTTGAAAGTCAGATTCTGTAAAGCTCCGATGGTCAGTTTGATTGGCATTTGTTCGTGGATACGTCCCACTTCTGTTTCATCAATATTACCACGGAAAATCATATCGTTCATGTTGGCTACCGTAGCAATCGTAGTTCCATCATTGAACGTGTTACTCATAATCACCGAATTACCAGCTTTTACAGGCACGTCCAGAATTAACCCGTCAATGGTAGAGCGAATCATCGTGCTACTGAAAGAGGCACTGTTTTTGGTAATTCCTTCTTTTACGATTTCCAGATTGTCTTTGGCCGTCTGTCTCTCTTCGCGAGCCTGCTTCAAAGCCACTTCACTTTTCTCGTATTCTTCCCGGCTAATTAACTGACCGTCATACAACTTCTTCACACGGGCGAAATCCGTTTCTGCTTGGGTTGCATTAATTTCTGCCAGGCGCACACGACTTTCTGCAGAATTCAGTTGTCCGAGTTCAGGGATTACTTTTACTTTGGCAATAACTTCCCCTTTTCTTACGGCTTGTCCGGCTTCTTTATATACTTCGTCGATAATACCCGAAATTTGCGGTTTGATTAAAATTTCGTCTCTCGGTTCCACCTTTCCGGTAGCTACTGTCGTTTTTTGGAGGTCAGTCATTTCCGGTCTAACTGTTTCGTAAGTGATTACCTTAGGCTTGGATTTCTGATAAAGGAATACGAATGTTCCGACAAGAATGATAGCAACGACTACCAATAATGTGATTTTCAGATACTTTTTCATGATTTTATTTATAATTTTATTATTTACGATTGATGATTGAAACTAAACTCTTCACATATTCAGATAACTGTTCCACTTCCTTATTCATCCCGAATCGCTTCAATCGGTTTGATAGCCATGGCCCGGTAAGCAGGTGCCAGACCTGCCAACATTCCCAGTGCAATTAGAAGGGCACAAGTGCCGATTGCTAGTCCGAAAGTGACTTGAAAACGGACGTCCCCTCCGTCAGCGTTGGCTCCCATCTCTACAAGTTGCAACACCATGACGGCAAAGGATATTCCACACATTCCTGCAATGGTGGTAAGTACCATACTTTCCGATAAAATTTGTTGCAGAATATCTTTCGGTCGTGCACCGATTGCCCGGCGGATCCCAATTTCAGTGGTACGTTCTTTGACGGTCACCATCATAATATTGGATACGCCGATGGCACCTGCCAGCAAAGTTCCCAATCCTACCATCCAAACCAGTATGTTGATACCGGTAAACAAGTTATCGACCATAGAGAACATGGCTTCGGCATTCAGGCACATAACAGCCTGTTTGTCATCCGGAGAGATATAATGTGCGGCTTTGATGACCTGTTCCATTTTGGGTTGTACTTCAGATACTTTCACTCCATGCTTCGCAGTGAAACAGATCACATCAATTCGTCCTCCCAGATTATATGTTTGCTGCATCGTAGTGAAAGGAAGAGTGACAGCTTCCGAAGCCCGTCCCTGTATATTCATATCCCCTTCGGAAGAAGACATGCCAATCACTTGATAATAAATGCCATCTACTCTTACATATTTGCCACACGGGTCTTCTCCCGGTTTGAAAAGACTTTCATAAATTCGTTTTCCGATGACACATACTTTGCGTGCTTCCTTTATATCCACCTCATTGATGAACCTGCCGTATGCCATTTCCTGCGATTCAATGTGGAGATAATCCGGATACAATCCTTTCACGCTACAATCATATTTCTTATCTTCGTATACGGCTTTGGAACCCCAACGGGCTACAGACGGAGTAATGATCTCCACCTCTTTCACTTGGGAGCGAAGACGGTCGATATCGGTAGATTCCAGATTCCACCATCTTCCTTTGCGGAAGCCTTTGTAAGCCTCGCCCGTTCTTTGCGAGACAAGGAAACCGGAATTGGTGGCAAATCCTTCAAAGTTCTTTTTCATCATGTCCTCCAATCCTTGCCCGCCGCCGATAAGGGCAACGAGCATAAAGATTCCCCAGAAAACACCGAATGCAGTCAGCAGGCTTCTCGTTTTATTTCTTGTAATGGTAATGAGGATTTCCTCACAGGTATCCATGTCTATTCTCATAGTCTTAATCTGCTCTAAGTGCTTCGATCGGTCGGATGCTGACTGCTTTTCGGGCAGGGAATAATCCGGCTAACGTACCAGCTATTATTAATGTGAGTGTAGCCTGTATGGCGATTCTTATATCTACTGTTGGATTCAGGAAAACAGTTTCCGTCCACATTCCGGTGTCCATAGTTTGATTGCCGAAAGCGCTGTTCATCCATTCGGTCACTCCGATACCGGCTACCATGCCGATATATCCGAATATGGTGGTGATGGTGACACTCTCTACGATAATCAACCAGAGAATGGAAAGCGGTTTGGCTCCCAAAGCCTTACGAATACCAAACTCGCGGGTACGTTCTTTGACGGTAATCAGCATGATGTTGGAAACTCCAACGATTCCGCTAAGCAACGTAAAGATACCGATTACCCAGATGGCGATACGCAACATGCCCGAACCTTTCTGCTGTTGCAGATAGTTGGTAAACCGGTTCCATATCCAGATAGCACTGTGGTCCGTAGGGTCAAACCGGTGATTGGCTCCCAATACTTTGCGGTAATGGGTTTCAAAAGCCTCATTGGCCTCTACTGTTTCCAGATTTTTGGTAGTCATGACCAGGTTATTCAGCTTGTCTCCTTTATTATAAATCGTTTGCAGAGTGGTAAAAGGAATGTAAGCATCGCTGTCTCCGCTATCTCCTTTATCATTGTAGAGTCCTACTACCTGATAAACCACATTACCGGCATTGACAAACTGTCCGATTGGCTCGGTATGAGTTTTATTAAAAAGGATTTCTGCTGTTTTCTTATGGAGTACAATTACTTTCCGGCGTTCCTTGATATCGATTTCATTGATAAAACGTCCTTCGAAAAGTTTCACGACTTCTACCTCGGTATGATTGGGATATACGCCGGAAAGGTTCAGGCTGACGTATTCTTGCCCGAAACTAAGATTTACGCCTCCCTGCCACACGGTTGCTCCGGCCTTGATGACATGATTCGGGAAATAATGACTGGTAGCATCCATGTCTTTATTGTCCAGTTGCACCCGTCTTCCTTCTTTCAGTCCGTCGTATGATTTACTGGTCCATCCCGGAAAAATCTTGATGGAGTTCATGGCACGTTCGGAAGCCGATTGCTCGAATGCGTGGATCAGTCCGTTACCTGCACCTAGTAGGACGATAAGCATAAAGATTCCCCATGCCACGGCAAATCCTGTGAGAAAAGTCCTTAGCTTGTTACGTTTGATGGTACTATATATTTCTTGCCAGATATCAATCATTTTTTTAAGTATTAAGTAATGAGTATCAAGTATTAAGTATTAGACTGCGCTGTGGCCGCATGGAATTAATACTTATTTCATAATCCCGTCTTTTCCGAAAGGAGAAGCGTCATGGTCGATATTATCTTCAATACGTTCGATGATTCCATCTTTGATATGTATAATCTTGTCTGTTTGGTTAGCGACTCCACTCTCGTGGGTGACAACGACAATCGTCATTCCCAGTTTATGAAGATCTTTCAGAATCTGCATTACTTCCACAGAAGTTTTACTGTCCAAAGCTCCTGTTGGCTCATCTGCCAGAATGATTTGTGGTTGAGTGATTAAAGCTCGTGCAATGGCTACACGTTGTTTCTGACCGCCACTCATTTCGTTCGGCATGTGATGTGCCCAGTCTTTTAAACCCAGGCGGTCGAGATATTCCAAGGCAAGCGCATTTCGTTTTTTGCGACTTATCCCCTGGTAAAATAAAGGAAGTGCTACATTCTCTACGGCATCTTTAAAGGAAATCAGATTGAATGACTGGAAGATAAATCCGATCATACGGTTCCGGTATTCGGCAGCTTTGGTTTCGCTCAAGTTCTTGATAAGTACGTTGTTCAGGTAATAATCTCCAGTATCGTAGTTGTCGAGGATTCCCAATATGTTGAGTAAAGTTGATTTCCCAGACCCGGATGCTCCCATGATAGAAACAAATTCTCCCTGTTCGATGTTGAGATTGATACCTTTAAGTACATGGAGAGGCGCTCCGTTGTTGTAGGTCTTGTTGATATTCGTTAGTTGTATCACAATTTTCTTTATTTAGTTTCTGTTTTCTGATAATTTTCTACTATTAGACGTGCGAAAGATACGAAAAGTTGCAAACAGGTTGAACTTTTTTCAAAAAACATTTTGTAGACTCAATCTTCTTTACGTAATTTGTGTGCAGTAAACTTAATGATTAACTAACCCTTTTAAATAAAAGTATCATGAATTCAAACATGGAAAAACCCTACGTAGTAGGTATTGACATAGGCGGAACGAATACCGTCTTTGGAATTGTAGACGCACGCGGAACTATTATTGCCAGCAGTTCAATCAAAACATCTGGTTATCCTACAGTAGAAGAATACGCTGATGAAGTGTGTAAAAGTCTGCTTCCATTGATTATTGCTAATGGTGGTGTTGATAAAATCAGAGGTATCGGTATCGGTGCTCCGAATGGCAACTACTACACGGGAACGATTGAATTTGCTCCGAACCTGCCTTGGAAGGGAATTCTTCCGTTGGCTGCCATGTTTGAAGAAAGACTGGGTATCCCCACTGCTTTGACAAACGACGCAAACGCTGCTGCTATCGGTGAAATGACTTACGGTGCTGCCCGTGGTATGAAAGACTTTATCATGATTACACTAGGTACTGGTGTGGGTAGCGGTATCGTTATCAACGGTCAGATGGTATATGGTCATGACGGTTTTGCAGGTGAGTTGGGACACGTTATCGCCCGTCGCGATGGTCGTCTTTGCGGTTGTGGCCGTAAGGGATGTTTGGAAACTTACTGCTCGGCTACCGGTGTAGCTCGTACAGCCCGCGAATTCCTTGCTGCCCGTACGGATGCTAGCTTGCTTCGTAACATTCCTGCAGAAAACATCACTTCAAAAGATGTGTATGATGCAGCTGTACAAGGTGATAAACTGGCACAGGAAATCTTCGAATTTACAGGTAACATTCTGGGTGAAGCTTTGGCAGATGCTATTGCATTCTCCAGTCCTGAAGCAATTGTATTGTTCGGTGGTTTGGCTAAGTCCGGCGATTACATCATGAAGCCGATTCAAAAGGCAATTGATGATAATATCCTGAATATCTATAAAGGTAAGACTAAATTGCTCGTTTCCGAATTGAAGGATTCTGATGCTGCTGTACTGGGTGCCAGTGCATTGGCTTGGGAACTGAAAGATTTGAAAGAATAACATTTCATTATTATAATAAAGGTAATGAAGCCTCGGGAGTTTATGACTTTCGGGGCTTTGTTTTATTTAGTCCTTGCTAACGTGTACGGCTTATTCGGACAAAGGGTTATTCTCACCGAAGTGAGAAAATATTCTCATACCTATGAGAAATTATTCTCATTGCAGTGAGAATTTTTTCTCATGGGCATGAGAATATGTGAGAAAATGCACAATAAAAAAGGGAACCTCATAATGAAGTTCCCTTTTTTATTTCGAATCGAAAAGTTCGGCTTATTAGTTAGCTCTTTTTTCTTTGATTCTAGCTTTCTTACCAGTAAGAGCACGTAAGTAGTACAATTTAGCGCGACGAACTTTACCTACCTTGTTCACTTCGATGCTATCGATAGCCGGTGATTCGATTGGGAAAATTCTTTCTACGCCTATAGTTCCTGACATTTTACGTACAGTAAAACGTTTTTTCTCTCCGTGACCGGCGATTTTGATAACAACACCACGGTACAGCTGTACACGTTCTTTGTTACCTTCAATAATACGATATGCTACTGTTACAGTGTCTCCTGCTTTGAAGCTCGGGTGCTGTTTTCCGGTAGCAAATGCTTCTTCTGCAATTTTAATTAAATCCATTGTTGTTATTATTAAATTGTTTCATCGTTACAACGCAACATACCAAGTATCTCTTCTCTTGACAGCGATTGCGCGAAAGCGGTGCAAAGTAACGAATTATTTGCCAGATAGCCAAATGTTTTTGTATATTTGTAGCATATCTAAAAATAGCGAACATGAAACAGACTTATGCAAAGTATCTGATGGTGGCAGCGTTGGCAGGAGGCTTCCTGTTTACTTCCTGCCGGACCGCACGCGAGACTACGGCTCAGTACGAAGTAACTAAAGTAGAGGGCAGCATGATAACAATTGATTCTGTTTGGGACACCCATCCCAACGCGAAAGCTGCTGAAATATTAAAGCCTTATAAGGAAAAGGTAGATGCGATGATGTATGAAGTCATTGGTACCAGTGCGATGAAAATGGAAAAAGGAGCTCCTGAAAGTTTGCTTTCCGACCTTGTTGCAGGTGTTTTACAGCAAGCAGCGGTTCAGGTGTTGGGGAAACCTGCCGATATGGGATTGGTAAACATGGGCGGCTTGCGCAATATCTTGCCCGAAGGGGATATCACGGTAGGCGATGTGTTTGAAATACTTCCTTTTGAGAATTCTCTTTGTGTATTGACTATGAAAGGAACAGACTTGAGACGTCTTTTTGAAGCGATTGCATCTCTGCACGGAGAAGGAGTGAGCGGTATCCGCCTTGAAATCACCAAAGATGGAAAGTTGCTGAACGCCTTTGTCGGTGAAAAACCACTAAAGGATGACCAGCTTTACACGGTGGCCACTATCGATTATCTGGCAGATGGAAACGGACGGATGGATGCTTTCCTGCAGGCAGAAAAGAGAGTATGTCCCGAAAACGCAACCTTACGCGGACTATTTCTTGATTATGTACGCAAACAAACTGCCGAAGGCAAAGCGATTACCTCCAAACTGGATGGACGTATTACCATAAAATAAAAAGGAGAATCTAAAAATATTGAATATGAAAAGATTTCAGATATTATTCCTGTTATGTCTTGCATTGAGCTTTACTTTCTCAATTTTTGCGCAGGATAAGGATACCAAAGAAGTGATTATTTTACAAACGAGCGATGTGCATAGCCGTATCGAACCTGTCAATCAGAAGGGGGACGAATACTATAACAAAGGCGGTTTTCTTCGCCGGGCTGCTTTTCTCGAACAATTCCGCAAGGAGCATAAGAATGTGCTGCTTTTCGACTGCGGAGATATTTCTCAGGGAACACCTTATTATAATATGTTCCGCGGAGAAGTGGAAGTTAAACTAATGAATGAAATGGGTTATGACGCTATGACTATCGGTAACCATGAGTTTGATTTCGATGTAGATAATATGGAACGCATTTTCAAGATGGCTAATTTCCCGGTTGTTTGTGCCAACTATAATCTGGATGCTACGGTATTGAAAGATATAGTTAAACCCTACATCGTTCTTGAGAAATATGGTTTGAGAATTGGTGTGTTTGGCCTTGGAACCCAACCCGAAGGGATGATTCAGGCTAATAAATGCGAAGGAGTCGTTTATGAAGATCCTATCCGCGTATCCAACGAAATAGCTGCTTTGTTGAAAGACGAAGAAGGTTGTGATTTGGTAGTATGCCTGTCTCATCTGGGCATTCAAATGGATGAACATCTGGTTGCCGGAACACGCAATATCGACGTGATTCTGGGCGGGCACTCTCATACATTTATGAAAGGCCCCAAAACATACTTGAATATGGACGGAAAAGAGGTGCCTGTTATGCACACGGGAAAAAATGGTGTTCGTGTAGGCCGTCTCGATTTGACTTTGAAACATAAATGAAGATAATCCCCTCAATAGTAACGCTTTTATTCCTTATTGCGGCCGGCACGGTTTCAAGTCCGGCGCAGAATGCTACAACCGTTGAACCTCTGCTGGTATATAAAGCCCTTCAGGACAAGGACTGCCGGCACTGGGTTGATTCGGTTATGGATAAGCTTTCCTTTAAAGAAAAGGTAGGGCAGTTGTTCATCTATACCATTGCCCCAGTAGATACCAAACGAAATCTGGAACTGTTGCGCGAAGTCATCGACACCTATAAAGTGGGCGGACTTCTTTTTTCCGGTGGGAAGATGCAAAATCAGGTTGAACTGACAAACCGGGCGCAACGGCAGGCTAAAGTCCCTTTGATGATTACCTTTGATGGAGAATGGGGGCTGGCCATGCGTCTGCGTGGTATGCCTGTTTTCCCACGGAATATGGTATTGGGATGTATCCGTGACAACAAGCTGCTCTATGAATACGGGCGTGAAGTTGCCCGTCAATGCCGACAGATTGGAGTACAGGTCAACTTTGCTCCGGTGGCGGACGTGAATATAAATCCTGAAAATCCCGTAATCAATACCCGTTCTTTTGGAGAAGATCCGATACAGGTAGCTGATAAGGTAATCGCTTATGCTTCCGGTTTGGAAAGCGGAGGGGTTTTATCTGTGTGCAAACATTTTCCCGGACATGGAGATACTGATGTAGATTCGCATAAGGCGCTTCCGGTACTTCCTTTCACTCGTGAGCGTCTGGACAGTGTGGAACTTTATCCTTTTAAAGAAGCCATCCGTGCCGGATTGGGCGGTATGATGGTAGGACATTTGCAAGTTCCGGTGATAGAACCGATTGGTGGACTTCCGTCTTCCTTGTCCCGTAATGTCGTATACGATTTGCTGACAGATGAGTTGGCGTTCAAAGGACTCATATTTACGGATGCGCTTGCCATGAAAGGAGTGGCGGGAAATGGATATGTCAGTTTGCAGGCTTTGAAAGCAGGTAATGACATGGTATTGTCTCCCCGAAACTTGAAGGAAGAGATACCGGCCGTACTGGAAGCCATTGAAAAAGGAGAGTTGACCCGCGAAGATATTGAAAGCAAATGCCGTAAGGTCTTGACTTATAAATATGTGTTGGGACTCAAGAAAAAGTCGTATGTACAATTGTCCGGCTTGGAACAACGCATTAACAGTCCGCAAACGCGGGATTTGGTTCGCCGATTGAATTTAGCGGCAATAACAGTCCTGAACAACAAGAATCATATTCTCCCCCTGCATACCGACAAAGAGCAGACGATTGCATTGCTCGAGGTAGGAGATCCTGGGGAAACTGATGCGTTGGCGAAGCAACTTTCCCGCTATACGTCTTTGGCTCGTTTTTCCCTTCGTGCCAATCAGACGGAAGAGGAAAATCAGCGGTTACGTGATTCTCTGTCTACCTATAAACGGATCATTGTAGCCGTCAGCGAACAGCGGTTGGCTCCTTATCAGCCTTTCTTTGCGAAGTTTGTTCCCGAAAGCCCGGCCATTTATCTGTTTTTTACTCCCGGGAAGATGATGTTGCAGATTCAGCGTGCGGTGGCTCATGCTTCGGCGGTGGTGCTGGGACATAGTTATAACAGTGATGTACAGCGGCAGGTAGCAGATGTGTTATTTGCCAAGGCATCTGCAGACGGACAGTTGTCGGCAAGTCTGGGAGAACTGTTCCCAACGGGAGCAGGAGTGACTATTACCCCTAAAACACCGTTGCATTTCGTTCCGGAAGAATACGGGCTTTCCTCTGCTCATCTAAAACGGATTGATTCCATTGCATTGGATGGTATTCGTCAGGGAGCCTATCCCGGTTGCCAGGTGGTGGTGCTAAAAAACGGTCATGTCATGTTCGACAAGGCTTTCGGTACTTATACGGGCAAAGGAAGTTCTCGTGTCGAATCTACGAATATCTACGATCTGGCTTCCCTTTCAAAAACGACGGGTACCTTGCTTGCCATTATGAAACTCTACGATAAGGGACGTTTTAATCTGACAGATAAGATTTCGGATCATTTGCCGTTCTTGCAACGTACTGATAAGAAGGATATAACGATTCAGGAAATTCTGTATCATCAGTCCGGTTTACCCTCCTGGATTCCTTTCTACCAGGAAGCTATTGACAAGGATAGCTATGATGGAAGGTTATTCAGTGCACGAAAAGATGCACGCCATCCGTTACAGTTGGGGACCACTTCATGGGCGAATCCGAAATTCAAGTTCAAAAGTGAATATGTTTCTTCCGTCAAAACCGGTGATTATACTGTTCAGATCTGTGACAGTTTGTGGTTAAACCGTTCTTTCCGAAAGGTGATAGAAGAGAAAATTGCAGAAGCTCCGTTAAAGCAGAAGCGCTATGTATATAGTGATGTCGGATTTATACTCTTGGGAATGTTGGTGGAACAATTGGCCGGTATGCCTATGGAAGCCTATTTACAACGTGAGTTTTATGAGCCGATGGGGTTGGAGCATACAGGATATTTGCCTTTACGCCGTTTTGCCAAATCGGAAATTGTTCCTTCTAATAAAGACCGTTTCTTGCGTAAAGAGACTTTGCAGGGGTTTGTACATGATGAAGCTTCCGCTTTCTTTGGCGGATTGGCGGGAAATGCCGGACTTTTCTCTACTGCCCGTGATGTAGCCCGCGTTTATCAGATGTTGCTGAATGGAGGGGAAATAGATGGTCAACGTTATCTAATTAAGGAAACCTGCCAGTTGTTTACTACTGAAACATCGAAGATCAGCCGGCGTGGTTTAGGTTTTGACAAGCCCGATGCAGATGATCCGAAGAAAGGGAATTGTGCGCCTGCTGCACCTGCCGAAGTGTATGGTCATACCGGATTTACCGGTACATGTGCATGGGTGGACCCGGTGAATGAACTGGTTTATGTATTCCTTAGCAACCGGATTTATCCGGACGTAACGAACCGCAAATTGAACCAGCTGCACATTCGTGAGCGAATACAGGGAGTTATTTATGATGCGATGAAGAAAAAATAAAAAAAGAAAGGTAAAAGGTGCCTATATTAAAAGCTACCTTTTACCTTTTTTATTATTAACGTAATATTCTGATAGTTGCAGTTCTTTTTAGAACGATACACCCAGGCGGAAGCCGAAGTTACTCAATCCATCTACACTGTAATGCAGTACGTCAGCTTTGTTGGTACCATAGCTGTAGTACAAAGCAAAGTGCAAGCCCGGTCCGTAAACCCATGGGAATACATTGATACCTACTTCAGGAGAAGCGTAGAATCCCCAGCTGTTTTCTCTTGCTTCCAGCATATTGAAGTTAGAGCGGACTTTTGCATATTCAGCACCTAATTTAGCACTGACATAAGGTTGGAAAGATCCGCCACGATTCCACTGGTAACGTGCAGCAGCACCGAAAGGCAATTGGAAAACAGTATGCTGCTGGTCGGTAGTTACTTCACCGGCACCCATTTGGAAGGTTTCGCGACCTACATATTCGTGGTTGCTGTGATAGTTGAGGAAAAGACCCAAGCCAATGTTAGGAGTCACAAAATAACCACCTTCAAAGTTCATACCCCAACCGCTTGCTTTATCTGCAAAATGGTTACTTAGCGGAGCATTGAACTGCCAGTCTATATTCGCATATCCGTTGTCTGATAACTGTGCCTTAGCCGGCATAGCGAAGGCGATGGCAATAGCCGCCAAGGCTACTACCTTGAAGTATATATTTTTTCTTGTTTTCATAACAGTTGTAGTTGATTATTTGTTAGTAAGATAAGGTGACTGCGTGAATGATTGGTTGACAGCTTCTACTGCAAGAGTGCGGTTGATAGCTTTGGAACCAGTTTCAAATCCGGTCAGATAACTTGTCCATACAACAGGCAGTTTTTTACTTTCTCCTTGTTCAGCTTGCAAGTTTACCATTTCTGTCAGGAAGGAATTGGTACTATAGCTATAAGTTACAGCATACGGGTAGTACCATCCACCACCCCAGTTGCCACCCCAGTAGCCAGGTCCCCAGTATCCGGGATAACCCCACCACCATTCAGGTTGTGTGTAGCTGGTGAAATAATAAGTACTTGCGATGTAGCTCACTTGGATACCAAGATCTGCACTTTCCTGATCTTCTGCTGCTGCGTAGCCTCTAGCTTTCATGTTATCTGTATAAGCAGCCAGAATTTGTTCTGCGCCTTCACCTTCGAGATATTCCGGTTCTTTACTGTCACTAATCACCAGAATCTGGGGTGCCAGATAGAATGTAGGAACTTTGAAATCGGCTTTCTTGTCGTAGTTAGTGTATACCAGATAATTGTCATCCAGCTTACCCATGTCCGGGTCTTTTTCACATGAAGCGAGTGCAAAGACCGCCAATAAAATAGGAATTAATTTCTTCATATCTTTTATAATGTTTAGGTTATATAAAAATCGCGCCCAGGTACCTTGGGCTTTTGATAGAAACAACAAGAAAGGTGGAAAAAGGTTCAGATGGAAATTTCTTTTGCCGGAAAATTAACATATATCTTTTGCCCTGTTTAAAGAAAAACGGTGAGCACTCTGCCCCATTATCAGGGAGTTTGCTCACCGTTCATTATTTACAGATAATTGTTTGAAAATCCGTTTATTTAAACAGAGGTTTAAGTAGATCGGGTATCTCTACCTTATCAAGTTCCAGTTCATTTACTCGCTGCTTGCCCGTATGGGTCAGGTGGAAGTACATCTGTCTCCGGTCTTCGCTTCCGAGCGACCGGACGATCAGTCCTTTTTCCTCCAGTATTCGCAGCATTTTAGATGTGTGTGAGGGGCTTAGCTCGGTTTGCTTGGACAGGTTGGTAGCCGTCACTTTCTCCGATGCCTCTTTGAGGGCACACAATATCATTGCTTCATTTAGCGTTATCTGGTACATTTTTTCAAATGCTGTTTCAAAGTTTCCCATTGCTTTGAATACATCACGCATTGCACATATTGTTTTCATACACTATTTAAATATTTCATTTGTTCATTTTTTAAATAAATAGATTAACGTTTGCGTTATCCGCCCGTTCCATATACGTTGCTACACCGCCAATAGTTACCTCGTCCAGGAGTTCTTCTTGTTTTACTCCCATCACATCCATTGACATCTGGCAAGCGATAAATTCCACACCGTTTTCCAGAGCTTGCTGGCGCAAAGATTCCAGTGAATCAATCCCTTTCTTGTTCATGATATACCGCATCATTTTTCCGCCCATTCCACCCATGCTCATCTTAGAAAGTTTCAGTTTCTTGGAGCTGGAAGGCAGCATCATACCAAACATTTTTCCGAAAATATCCTTTTCGGTTTCCGGTTTGTGCAACTTCTTGATAACGTTCAGTCCCCAGAAAGTAAAGAAGATGGTGACTTTTTGTCCCGTAGCTGCTGCGCCGTTTGCCAGTACAAAAGTAGCCAAGGCTTTATCCAAATCATCACTAAACATGATGAAGGTTTTTCCTTTGCCCTCACATGAAGTAACAATATTGCACGATTTTGGTTCTCCTTTTTCTATTACAACGATAGATTTTCCTCCGGAGGTATCTTTCGAAATCAATTGATTACCCGTCGAACTGCACCATGCGGCGGCGTCGCGCGGAAAACCCGGATCGGTTGAGGTGATTTCCACCCGTTCGCCTGAAACCAGTGTATCCATTGTTTTCTTCATTTTCAGAATCGGGCCGGGACATTGTAACCCGCAGGCATCCACCCGGACTGTTTTGGCAGGGGGGGCAGAAGCATCAGCTGCCGCAGCAGTGACGGGAGCCGTAGAAACGTTGGGCTGACTGGCTTGGGAAGCCGTTTCCTGTTGTATGGGTGATTGGTCTATTTCGTTTCCATTTTCTTCCCGTATGATGATGGGAGCAGTGGCAGCCCGATAAGTCTTTAACCCTCCGGAGAGATTACGTACCTTGTCAAATCCGTGTTGTGTCAGTATACGGTAAGCAAGATAGCCCCGTAGCCCGACTGCACAGAATGTATAAATCATTTTATCTTTCGGCAATTCTGCCAACCGGTCGCGAAGTTCATCCAACGGAATATTCACAGCACCCGGTAAGCTGCCCAATGAAAATTCATCCGGGGTGCGGACATCCAACAGGAATTTATTTTCCATTTCAATTTCCCGCAATTCTCTCCAATACACAGGATTGGTTCTACCTGTGATGATATTTTCAGCTACATATCCTGCCAGTGCTACCGGATCTTTGGCCGAAGAGAACGGAGGAGCATACGCTTGTTCAACTTTCATTAGATCGTAGATTGTTCCCTCGTGCTTGATGACAAGTGCGAGTTCGTCAATCCGTTTGTCCACTCCATCGTAACCAACGATTTGTCCGCCATACAATCTTCCTGTCTTTTTATCGAAAGTGATTTTAATGCTCATCGGCATGGCATCCGGATAGTAACCGGCATGGGAAGCGGGATGAATGGTAGACGACATATAGTCTATCTCTTCCTGACGCAGACGCTTGCCAGGTAAGCCGGTTGAAGCAACGGTCATGTCGAAAACCTTTGCGATGGAAGTACCAATAGAGCCTTCGTAAGGAATCTTTGCTCCGAGGACATTGTCCGCGACGATACGTCCCTGACGATTGGCAGGTCCGGCGAGATAGTTGAGCCAGGGTTTGCCGGTGATCGGGTGGCGGAACTCGATCGCGTCACCGATGGCATAAATAGACTCGTCAGAGGTTTGCAGGTAATCGTTTACGGCGATACCTCCTGCAGGACCGATAGTCAGTTCGGCAGCCCGTGCCAGATTAGTTTCCGGGCGTACGCCGATAGATAGAATAACGATGTCGGCGGAGATTGACTGGCCATTCTTGAAAGTTACTTTCAATCCTTTTCCATCCCGGCTAAAAGAGGCGACAGCTTGTTCCAAGTAGAGGTTTACTCCTTTATCCATCAGATGTTGATGAACAAGTGATGCCATCGAAAAATCAATAGGGGCCATCACTTGATTGCCCATTTCTACAATCGATACTTTCGCTCCCTGTGCGTGTAAGTTTTCCGCCATTTCAAGGCCGATAAATCCGGCTCCTACGACAACGGCTTTTCGTGGGGCGTGGCTCTTGATATATTCTTTGATCCGATCTGTGTCGGTGACATTCCTTAGTGTGAAGATTCCACTTAGGTCGATTCCGGGAAGAGGGGGGCGTACCGGAGAGGCTCCGGTAGATATGACTAACTTATCATAGCTCTCTTCATAAGTATCTTCACTGCTTTGGCGGACAGTCACTGTCTTTCTTTTCCGGTCAATGAAAATCACTTCATTTTCTGTGCGTACATCTACGCGAAAGCGTGTAGAAAAGGCTTCGGGCGTTTGCACGAACAATTTATCCCGTTCCTCTATCACTCCCCCTATATAATAGGGTAGGCCACAATTGGCGTATGATATGTACTTTCCTTTTTCTAAAAGGACAATTTCAGCTGTTTCATCTACTCGTCTGATTCGGGCAGCAGTGGTGGCTCCTCCTGCAACTCCCCCAATAATAATTATTTTCATCTGTTTATAGCGTAAATAGTTTCCTGTGGAAATAACAAACTGTATCGAAGAAATGTTCATGGATTCAGATAAAAAAACTATATTTGCGCACCCTGTTTTTCATTCTTCTATTTAATGTAGATAAATTGTATGAATAAAATTCTTATTATTGACGATGAAGTCCAGATTCGCAGCCTTTTAGCTCGTATGCTGGAACTTGAGGGCTATGAAGTGTGTCAGGCAGGTGATTGCAAAGCTGCCATCAAACAACTGGAAATTCAATCGCCCGACGTAGCTTTATGCGATGTTTTTCTTCCTGATGGAAACGGAGTAGATCTGGTGTTGAACATCAAGAAAATAGCTCCCAATGTAGAGGTGATTCTTCTTACTGCTCACGGCAATATTCCCGACGGGGTGCAGGCTATTAAAAACGGTGCATTTGATTATATAACGAAAGGAGATGATAATAACAAGATTATTCCTTTAATCAGCCGTGCCGTGGAGAAAGCAAAGATGAATGTCCGTTTGGAAAAACTGGAAAAGAAAGTCGGGCAGATGTACTCGTTCGATTCTATTCTGGGTGAGTCAAAGGTGTTGAAAGAGGCTGTATCTCTGGCGCAGAAAGTGTCTGTGACAGATGTTCCCGTATTACTGACGGGGGAAACAGGAACGGGAAAGGAAGTTTTTGCGCAAGCTATACATTATAGTAGTAAACGGAGCAAACAGAATTTTGTGGCGGTCAACTGTTCGTCTTTCAGCAAAGAACTGCTCGAAAGCGAGATGTTCGGACATAAGGCTGGCTCGTTTACCGGTGCGCTGAAGGATAAGAAAGGACTTTTTGAAGAAGCTAATAACGGAACGATCTTTCTGGATGAAATCGGAGAGATGGCTTTCGAACTGCAGGCAAAGTTACTGCGTATCCTTGAAACGGGAGAATATATAAAGATCGGTGATACCAAGCCGACAAGAGTCAATGTGCGTATCATTGCTGCTACCAACCGCAACCTGCAGGAGGAGATCAAAGCAGGACATTTCCGTGAAGACTTGTTTTATCGTCTTTCGGTTTTTCAGGTGCATCTTCCTTCGCTCCGTGAACGTACCGGTGATATCCAGATTCTTGCAACTGCTTTCGCCAAGAGTTTCTCCGAAAAACTTTCGTATGCTGTCAATGAGATGACTCCCGCTTTTCTGGAAGCTCTGGAACAACAGCCGTGGAAAGGGAATATCCGTGAGTTGAGAAATGTGATTGAGCGTAGCCTGATTGTGTGTGAAGGGGGGAGACTGGATATTTGCGATCTTCCTTTGGAAATCCAAAACACTCATTATGAATGTTCGGATGATAGTGTAGGCAGTTTTGAGTTGGCCGCAATGGAGCGCAGACATATTGCACGTGTGTTGGAGTATACGAAAGGGAATAAAACGGAAGCTGCCCGTTTGTTGAAAATCGGACTTACCACCCTGTATCGGAAGATAGAGGAATATAAAATCTAAGTATACATTTTCTTAAGTCCTTTTATGCTGACTTTGGGATATATAGCATTTCAAAATAGGCAAAAAGGACTTGAGAAACCATACCATAAGGACTATCGGAAGATTTTTGCATCTTCTTCCTCTTTATCAATCAAAGTTGTGGCACTGCTTTTGATGGCTTGAATAATAGAAGAAGTGAAGCCTTTGTGCTCCAGTTCGTTCAATCCTTTTATAGTGGTTCCGCCCGGAGTGGTTACTTTCTCTATTTCCAGCAACGGATGAGTGTTATGATTCAGAATCAGTTCTGTCGCTCCTTCCATGCTATACGCTGCCATTTGCATGGCATCCTTGCCGGGAATTCCTAGCTCAATCCCTGCCTGCATAACCGCTTGCATATATTTTAAGGCGAAAGCTATTCCGCTGGAGGTTAATGCGGAAGTGGTATCTAGTTGCTTCTCTTGCAGGAACAGGCATTTTCCTCCTTCTTCAAATATCTGTTTTATTAATTGCTGATATTCTTTATCGGTTCCGCGGGAAGCTATCAAAGTGAGGCTGGAACGTTCTGTAATGGCCATATTGGGAACTGCCCGAAAGATAGGCATCTCGGCTTCTGTCAAATGAGCCAGGTGGGAGATACATACTCCGGACACGAGAGATACGAGGATTTGTGTACGTAAGAAACGTAGAGGAGACAATACTTCATCTACTTTCCAGGGATTGATGGCGAGGACGATTACTTCGGCTTCCGATATGGCTTGTTGGTTATCGGTCGTTATGTGTATTGCCGGGAAATGTTCTTACAGTCTCTCCAGTTTATCGATATTTGGATTGGAGACAATAATGTCTTTTTCATTGTAAAGATGTCCTTGCGCCAGACAAGTGACAATTGCACTCCCTATGTGTCCGGCTCCTATAATAGCTATTTTCATCTCTTTATTTTTTTTATTTGGCTTTCAGATGTCTCTTTTTTATCCGGCTTTGAGTCAGGCTGCGCACTGACTCTCGAAAAATTGTCTGGATAGCGAACTAATCAGTCTGTTTTTATCTGTGGTATGTACAGATAGTGTGAAACAATGATCGCTTCCTCCATAAGAAATGAGAGATACGGGGATATCTTTGATAGTATCCATAATATGGCTTTCTACTTGTGTGCGTTCCCAATGAAGGGAGCCGATGATATGTATTACAGACATATTTTCGTCCATAACCATTTCGGCATATTTATGTAGTTCCCTTTGAATGATTCGCAGGGTGTCCCGGCTGGCTGTCAGCATCATCGAGATGGATACATTGGATGAGGCCATTGAGATGACATTGATTTGATATTTGTTGATAACTTCCAATATCTTACCCATAAACAAATATCCGGGCAATACATTTAATGAGGTAAAACGTACAAAGGTAGCCGAATCCTGTGAGAGGATGGCCTTGACACTGTTGCCTGTGTCATGGGAAGATATATAGAGGCGTTCTGTTGACAGATCGTGTGTATCGGTTAGGCGGATAACTATATTAGAGCGTGCCGCAAGGGTGATACAATCTGCGTAGAGCAGGTGTACTCCGCTGTTAATCAGTTGTTCGGCTTCTATGTAGGTTAGTGAATGTTGTTCTCGCAGGCAATTCCGGTTTGCGTAGATATGATTGATAGGGGTGGATAACAGTATTTCGTCCGCTTTGAATAGGGTGGCAAGCACTGTTGCATAGTAATCATTGCGTTGTTCGCTCATGAAGTCTATTTCATCATACACATTCCTGCAAATGGAAAGTGGGGCGATAAAAATATCTACATTCCGGTTCTCGTCAATGTATTGTTGGATAGATTCCTGAATATATGGGATATCCGGCTTTCTTTCCAGGTTGATCTGTATAAGTTTGCCGGTATCTAATGTTTGGGTACGAAGACCCTGTTGACGTAAGCAATAAGTGAATAAATCGCTGGATAATCCGTATACTTCCGCTTTTATCATTTTATCAATCAGTAAATCTGCTTTGTCTTCTACAAGTATATGTATTTTCTTTATGCACTCCAGAATCCGGTTTTTAATTTCCTGATTTAAGTGCGAATCTGTAATGAGATGATTGGCAAGGGTACAGCAATATGCTTCGATGGCATTGACTGTGGCATGAGAAGCTTCATCTTCTTCGTGAAACCAACTGATGGAAATAGCCTGTAACCACTCCTGTAATTGTGCCAATATAGGGACTACAGCTACATAAGGATGTTCTTTCTGAATACAATTGATTACTTGCTTCATTTCATCCTCATCTTTAATTTTCTCGAATTTACAAACTTTCATTGTTATCTGGTTATTTATTGGTTACTACTCTTTTCAAAATGATATGCCCTTTTTCAAAAGAGAAAGATATTTAAGAATCATTCTTTAGCTTTAGAATATGGTATATCTTTATAAATCAATCTGTTAATGTCGTAATCAATGTTTTTAATACATCTCTTTACTATAAGTAATCTGCTAATACCGTACCATATTGTGATATAGAGTAAGATTTATTATCTTTGTAGCGTAATTGATTGATAAACCAACAGTATTCATCTATTTATGAAACTCTGCATATAGCTACGCTCAACGAATAGCATCATTTCTAACAGGGCTATTCAGCTATCCGACAGGCAACTACTCGCCTGCCAAAGAGTTTTATATCCATTTTTATAAATTTACGGAACTGTGTGCTACTATGATGTGGTATACCGTATCGTGCTATTTTAAAGTTGAGCAATGAATTATACATATAAGCAAATATGGCTCATCAACTTTCCTGTGATGATGAGCATTCTGATGGAACAATTAATCAATATTACCGACGCTATTTTCCTGGGGCATGTGGGAGAAGTCGAACTGGGAGCTTCTGCGCTTGCCGGAATCTATTATTTGGCTGTTTATATGCTGGGCTTCGGATTCAGCATCGGGCTGCAGGTAATGATTGCCCGGAGAAATGGGGAACAACATTATAAAGAGACGGGACGTACATTTTTTCAGGGATTATATTTCCTGTCGGGGATGGCAGTCATTCTTTGTTTGCTGATTTTGTTTGTTTCTCCATTTATCTTACGCCGGTTGATAACTTCGGATGAAATTTACCGGGCAGTGATTCATTATCTGGATTGGCGTAGCTTCGGTTTGTTGTTCTCATTTCCTTTTTTAGCTTTCCGGTCTTTTCTGGTAGGGATAACAACGACCAAAGCATTGTCCGCAGCAGCTATCATGGCTATCTGTATCAATATTCCTTTTAACTATCTGCTGATATTCAAACTGAATCTGGGTATATCCGGGGCGGCGATGGCTTCTTCTTTGGCAGAGTTCGGAGCTTTTGTCGTACTCCTATTATATATGTGGGTGAGGGTAGATAAAGTGAAATATGGGCTGAAGGTCGTTTATGATGGGAAATTGTTAATAAAGTTGTTGAGGCTATCTGTATGGAGTATGCTTCACTCTTTTATCAGCGTTGCTCCTTGGTTTCTGTTCTTCGTTGCTATCGAGCATCTGGGAAAGACAGAACTTGCTATTTCCAATATTACCCGTAGTGTTTCTGCCGTCTTTTTTGTGATAGTCAATTCTTTTGCATCCACTACGGGAGCGTTAGTCAGTAATTTGATTGGAGCAGGAGCGGGGAAAGAACTTTTTCCTGTTTGTCGTAAAGTTCTTAAGCTGGGCTATGTGGTGGGACTTCCGTTGATAGGGATAGCTCTTTGGAGCAATCAATGGATTGTCGGATTTTATACGAATAACGATAATCTGGTGAGATTAGCTTTCTATCCTTTTATAGTTATGCTGTTGAATTATGCTTTTGCACTGCCCGGATATGTTTATATTAATGCTGTTACTGGTACAGGAAGGACGAAGCTCGCTTTTATCTTCCAGTTAATCACTATTCTGGTATATTTGATTTATCTGTATCTGTTAAGTGAATGTTTTCATGCTTCTCTGACTGTGTATATGACGGCAGAATATCTGTTTGTTATTTTATTAGGGATACAATCCGTCATTTACTTAAAGAGGAAATCCAACTAGAATATGTATTTTTGTACTCTCAATACTTGATACTTTCTCGAAATGACTGAAGATATAAAGAATAAACTTTTGATGTGTGCGGAGATTTATCATCGTGCAGACTTTATTATAAGTGATCCGGTGCAGTTCCCTCATCGATATACGTTGAAACAGGATATTGAAATCAGTGGTCTGTTGACGGCAATTATGAGTTTTGGCAATCGCAAACAGATATTGAAGAAGGCGGACGAACTGCATAGATTAATAGGAGATTCACCTTATCAATATGTATTGTCCCGCCAGTGGGAGAAGGATTTTCCTTCGGGAGCGACCAATAGCTTTTATCGGATGCTATCACATGCTGATTTCTACGGATATTTCCAGCGATTATACATCGCTTATACACAGTTTGAAAGTCTGGAAGAAGCCTTGAAGACATACCCCGGAATACCGATGGAAAAGTTATGTGCATTTCTTGAAGTCTCTGCCAAAAGTCCTCAAAAGAAACTGAATATGTTTTTGCGTTGGATGATTCGTCGGGATTCGGAGGTCGATTTGGGGATTTGGGAAAGTTTTGATCGCAGAGATTTGATTGTTCCTTTAGATACACATGTATGCCGGGTAGCACATTATTTCAAGTTGACGGATACGGAAACTTTTTCTTTGAAAAATGCCCGTCAGATAACGGTGGCATTGGCCAAAGTATTTCCGGATGATCCTTGTCTGGGCGATTTTGCCCTGTTTGGATTAGGAGTAAATGGAGAGATTTAATACTAACTTGATAAAAAATCGGTTATAATCAGAAGAAGTGCAATCTGTATTGAAATCTTCGATTATAACCGAAAGGCTATGAATTGTTAAGACGTTGCTATTTTATTTGTATAATCTTTCCAACCGTTTGCATTCTTGTATTTATCTACAGATTCGGCTGGAACACGAATAATGGTAATGTCATCCGGAAATCCGTACCATACTCTTTCCAATACTTGAGGAGGTGTTGTTCCTTCTACTTTTACTTCCTTAATACCTGTATTATTGAAAGCTGAAAAATTAATCTGTGTGACGTTGGCCGGGATTGTTAATTGGGTGACTTTTCGGTTTCCCCCTAATAACCCTTGTCCCAATATCCGGATGCTTTGCGGAATCTCGAAGCGAGTCAATTTGGGGCATCCCTCCAGGCAATAGGCGTGGATCATAGCATTGGGATCATCGTTGGACATTGTTCCGTAGGTGATTACTTCCGTCAATTCCGGACAGTAGTAAAAAGCCCTGCTTGCTATGTTTGTAACACCGTTGGGTAACTTCACAGTCGTAATACCACTTTCCCGGAATGCTTCCTGACCAATGGTGCTTACATTCTCCGGAATATCGATGGTTTTCAATTGAGAGGTTTTGAGGAATGCCTGCGATCCGATTTCTTTTAGTGTCACGGGTAATAACACTTCTTCAATACCTGCATATACAAATGTGCTGGCAGGAAGTTTAGTGATTTTAGTCTTGCTTAGATCTGCTTTTTTCAGGTTGTAGCAATAATAGAATATGTCTTCTTTAAGCTGCTCCAAGGTTGATGGAAACACAATTTCCTGAACGGTTGAATTGAAGAAAGCCATATCTCCAATGGATTTTAGTCCTTCATTGAGTACCACCTTATTTATTTGGCTATTCCTAAAGGCGTCTTTAGGAATTGATTTCACACTATTGGGGAGTATGATTTCATTATATCCTTTCAGGACTTCTGTCAATACTCCATTTTCTACACGGACAGGTGCAACCTGAATGGTGAAGCTCTTCTGCTTTCCTTCTATTGTTATGGTCACTTCTTGTTTGTCGACAGGTGTGGATGAAGAGAAACCACTGATCTGTGCCAAAGTTACATTCACAGGGCGTTTTTTCCCGTCATCGTATTCACCTGTCACGTTAAGGCCGGTTAAGTCTATATTTTCTCCTAATGCATAAATCGTCTTTGAGGGTAATTGTTCTATGGAGAAATTTTCAAGTAAAGCTCCTGCGGGAGCAGACGGCTTTTCCTCCAAAGGTGAATCTTTCTTGTATTCGTCATTTTCAGTGCTGCAACTTAGTAATGTAACTGCTATAACTATTTGCAGGCAAAGTGCTGTCATTCTATGAAGTTTGGTTTGTTTCATGTGATAAAAGTTTAGTTGGGAAATTGGGTTAAACGTATTTCTATTTTGACAACTTTTCCGGCTTCTACAGTCTTGCCGGCAGACCATATCTGGTAGTTATCGGGGCCGCCTCCCTCTTGCACCACGAAGGTCAGAAATCGTTGCGATTGCGCTGCAAACCATTCTTCTTGTGGCAGGGTAAAGGTTGCTATGCCACTCTTATTTGTCTGAATAATTGCGGTAGGCGAGGTTAAATTATCTTTTTCAAAAATCTTATAATCTTTTTCATTATACATTTTTACGGGAACTCCCGTTATCATTTTTCCATTCTCATCATAAACGGATACTACTACCTTAGCTTCTTTTACTTCTTCGTTTCCTTTTTCGCATGCTACCATGAAAAGCATGGCGCTTAGTAGAATAACAATCTTTCTCATAATCTTTTCCTTTTTCAATTTTTACGAATGCAAAAGTACTAAGATTACATCGGTTTTGAGTTATGATGCGATTTTGTAAATCTAACACTTTGTTTTTAAATGTGTTGATATTCAGTAGATTATTTGGATTGTATTCTAAGATTTCTAACACTGGTCTAACACCTATCCGAAAAGAGCCAAAAACAGGTCTTTATTGATCGTTTCTGCCGATTTGATACGCGATTTAAGTCGTGATTTACGGGCATATACATTAGCAACCGTGTCTTTCATAAACAGGCTGATTACTTGTGGAGAAAAACCTACGAAAATATAGCAAAGTAACCGGATGTCAGCTTCTTTCATTGTCGGAAAATCATTCCGAAGTTTCTCCATAGCATTATCATGACAGGTATTCACGATTAGTTCCAGTTCTTGCAGCATTTCATTATTCTCTGCAAAATTGGTGATTATCTGCTTTACTTCGTGGAACATGGCAGCCTGTTGGGATGCGGTATTTTCACGTTCGTAGTAAGTTTTTCCCAGTTTATCTATAATATCGAAACGTGAAGCTATTAAACCTTTTAAATGGCTTTCTGCATTGCGTTGGCCTTCCAGATGTTCTATCAGGGTCTTGTATTCGGAGTTGGCTTCTTCCGCAAGTAACAGATAGTGATCGGTACGCTCACGTTGCAGGCGCAGACGTTGACGAATGATATAGTAGGCCACTCCTATTATCAGGAAAACGATGGCTGCTGTGGCAATCTCCCAAATTATGCGGTTTTTCATCCGGTATTCAGTAAAGTCCGATTGCTCTTTGAAATACTCACGTTCAACCATGCCGGCGGAAAATTGCATGTTTGAGCGTGTCAAAGAATCTGTGAGGTAGATGTAACGGTGTATATTATCGGTTGCTTGCTTAAAATTCTTGGCTTGTGCTTCAATCCGATATGCGGTGTATTGCAGTTCTGCCATATCACGAATATCGGTGGTATTTGCTTCTGCAAGTGTCAGATAGTGGCGTGCACTGTCTAGACGGTTTTTTATGAGATTCACGTCTACTAGTGTATGATATCCGTACAGTGTATCTCGCCGGGCTGAAAATTCGATACGTTGCAGTAGATCATGGGGAATCTGTTTCTTGCCTGACACTACATAGAGAGAGGCGAGATTGGTGAGACTTGTTTGGGCTAAGTGATCGTTCTTTAATTCATCGGCTAAATCAAGTGCGGCGGAATAGAGGCGCATCGCTTTTTCTATGTCTTTCGAATGAAAGGTAGCGGCTGCCATATCGAGAGTAGCCTCTGTTTCTTCCCGGACATTATTTGATTGCCGGAAGTTGTTGCGAGCTTCCCGAAAATAATGATAAGCCCGGTTATAATTCATTTGTTCATAATATACTTCACCGATTTGGCTGTATAAAAGCCCTGTATAATAAGGCTCATTGGTATCTTTTAGTTTCTCTTCAATTTCCAGGAAAAGCCGTAATGCTCCCGGTTTGTCTCCTGTCCGTAGTTTGATTCGTCCCCAATAATAGAGAGTTTTACATTGGCGACGTAGATCTTGAGGATGATGTTTATAATGATTCCAGGCCTGGCGAATCAGCGAATCATTGGTTACCTTAATATGGTTTTTATCTAAGGCTTCAGAATAAAGTAGTGCATATCTGGCCTGTTCTGCCTGTCTTCCTTCCGGCTTGAGCTGTTGTAATATTGTAAAGGCGCTGTCCGGCTTATTTTGTAACAGCGCTTCCGCCTCGTCGAGCCGGGAAATCTGTTCTCTATTGTAACATCCTGTAAAAAAGAGAATTGCTAATAGTTCGAGTATAATTCTGCATTTCATGCTGTGAATGTAATAAAAATATTTCGATTTAAATTGGGAATTATCACATCTTTATTTTTCTTATGAGTGTAATCTATTCAAATACCTACATTTATGCTGACATTCGATACTTGGATAGGAGATAGTGAAAGTGAGATATTAAGAACAAAGATATTTATACGATACATAAATTCTTGTTTTTTCGAAAGGTTAGCTTATTTTTGGTATTACTACCATATATTGGGGTATTTTATTAAACAAAATATCTACAAGTTTTGTTTTTTATCTTACAGATTGTTATACCATATTGTCTTCAGTTTAGAAAGATAACTTCCTTTTTCTAAATAGTTAAAAATAGATACTTGGAATTAGATGATAACTATTTTCTTTGAACGGATGAAGGGGCCGTGATAAAGCGAGTATTTCTCCCCGATAGGGATGGCTTACAAATATGTGTGTTAATTATTTTTAGTAAATAAAATAGGGTTATGCAAATAAAAAATGGTCTTGATGATTGTGCGTGTTGTAGTTCAAATGGGTCGGATACACATCGTCGATTTGTAAAACGTGAATTTGGACAATGGGAAAGGATCTCATTTTCTCCTGAAGCCGGGCATATATTATTTATTCTGGAAGGAGAAATCAAAATAGAGGATGCAAAAGATACCTATGTACGGGGGATTAATCAAATGATATTACTAGGATATAATCATGAATATCGTATTAAGGCATTGACAAAGGGAATAATGCTTGTTCTCTCTTTCACTACCCACTATCATGTATGTGTTAATATAAATGCTGAAAGAGTTTGGCGTACTATGAAGACGGTGACGTACAGATTCAATACTCTGGAAATGGTTCCTCCTATGTTAGATTTTGCCAAATCAGTCATGTTCTATCTGGATCACAAAATATACTGTGATTATTTGCAAGAATCTAAAGCGGTGGAGATTTTTATTGTATATAGATTCTTTTATACCTCTGAAGAGTTAGCTCATTTCTTTTATCCGGTTTTATATAAGGACCTGTCTTTTGATACTTTGGTGAGAACCAATTATGAAAAAGTAAAAACTGTTCAGGAATTAGCTGACTTGTGTGGCTATAGTCTTTCCAGATTCAAAAAGATATTTGTCAGGCATTTTGGTATTTCACCTTATCAATGGATACAGCAACAAAAAATATCAAAAATAAAAGCCAGTTTATTAGATAAAACAGTTCCTATAAAATCTATTGCTTATGAATTTGGATTTGTCGATCAATCTCATCTGAATACATTTTGCAAGAAGTATTTAAATGCGACTCCCTTACAAATAAGAAATAGTTCGGAAGTTCAAAACCCATCGAAGGATTGAGGTGGATTCTAATTTAGAAAGGCTCCCCCTTATTTTAGTCTATGTCGTTAATGAAATAGCTAGAATAAAGGGGATATTTTATTTTTCAATTCTTAATTGGGGACACACCGTAGGCTTAAAGCATGTGTTCTGGTAGAAGACAATTGCTGAGCACCTAATGCAGGAGTTCCAACGAAATACCACATGTCAGTTCCATTCGGAGCAGAAGATGATAAAATAAGAGAAGCTTCTCCTCCTTCTATAAGTGCTCCGGATTCAGAATGCCTATCTCCCGCAGCCGGAATAAAAAGAGAGGCATTTTCATGCAAACTACCGGCAACAGGATTAAAAAGAAGGCTTCCAATATATGCTACATCCTTAGTGTTCCAAGAAACTGCAGTATTGCTTGCTATAGCACTACCTCCAAATCCAGTGCTTGATATAAAAGGATTGTTGTGGTCTCTTCGGTCAAAATACCCATCTGCATAAAATCCCCATCTGAAATTTATGTTATTACCCAAATCATTTATCATAGGGGTGGCATATAAAGACTGTCGAAGCTCGGAGTTTTTTATGGCAGCGGAGGTACTGTTCGAAGTCGAAGTAGTGATAGAGCCATCATTGGGACGACGATATCCTGGAGGGCAGCCTTCGGAAGTTGCTTGAAGTGTATTCCAAAAATCGCCAGTTGGTACATTATTCCATATAGTAGATGTTACGGGGGTAACCGGATTATATGCTAATGCTCCATAAGGGGGGATTTTTGACCATTGAAACAAGGCTCCGGCTTGAGTGGGATAATCCGTAAACACTGCGTTTGATCTATCGGCTAAAATTTCTACAAGTTCGTCCATATTCGTCAAGTCGGAGGCTGTAGCATTATACGCACAAACACGTACTGCGGCAGAACCACGTGCATTGTCAGTGGGATCCATCAGATAGTCAGGCTCGTTGCCCTGGCGTATATAGATTATGTGATATTTTTGTGGAGTTCCATAACGAAGGAGTACCAAGGCATAACGTGCCGAATTGCTCCCTGTCGGCGTATAAGTGGAAGTCAGCCCTATACGAAAATAAATATAATTTCCTGCTCCGCTGACAGCAGTACCTGATGCTGATGATACATAGCCTGGTACTGTATATATAGCATCATTGGTAAGCATGCTGCCCGGATTTTCAGTAGTGGAATTATAGGTGATTCCTGTGTCATCGGATGCGTCGTTGCTGAATACAATATCTCCGGGTTTCCATCCGGAGCCAAGCCAGTAAACTGAAGCATCCCAATTTCCCGAACGTGTCATTCCATTACCGACCGGAATGCGTATAATGCGTTCTCCCTTTTGGTTCGCTTTCCAAAAAGCACCTACATACTCGCCTGACATATAATTATCACGCACTGTTGCCATCGGATAATTCGGCAACTGGATAACCTTTATAGAGGCGCCGCTCACGTCAATAACATTATAAATAGTTCCTGCCATTTCAGTACTTGTGCTGGAGTTCTCCGTATATTTCCATACATATAATGTTTTTGTACCTGTTCCGGTAAATTGATTGGTGGTGCCTGGGGTAGTGCCATCCTGATTACGAACATTAGCTGCAGGTAATGAACCATTGGCCCAATTAAGGATATCTGTCAGATTATCACATATAAGGAAGTTAGAGTTATCAATAGCGATAGTCCAATCTAAAGAAGAACCGTTGGCAACTATTACGTTGAATTCTGAAAACCCTCCCGTTGGAGGTAAGACTATTTTTTCCGGAGTAAGTAGCAATGCTGCTTCCGGAGTGATTGACAAAGTGTAATTAATAAACTGTCCGGTTCCCCATGTGAGTCCCTCAAGATCGAAATCGAAGGTTCTCCCTGTATTGAGTTCTACAGTTAACGTGGCTCCGGAAGTCAGGGTTTGTGGAACCATCATCAGATATCCTCCACCTGTATTGATAAGTTCTGCTGTAGATTCCAGATATACGCCATCATCAACTATGGCCTCAAAATTTTCGTTCGTAGCTCCGGAAAGATCCCAAGATGGGGTTCCGTCGGTAGCTATGCTAAGTTTACCGGACTTCTTAACACCTTTGACTGCTATTTTTTCTATTTTCTCTCCATTGCCTGAAGCTTTAAATCCAATACAAGTGAGAGCATGTCTCATCTGAAAATTGACTGATGATGAGCCGTTGTTAGTTTTATTCCGATCTTGCAGGAGGGCGGAAACCATCAGGTCTGGCTGATCGGAACAATTTGTAGGGACAGTATAATCAATGGAAGGGATGCCTGAAGTCACGTTCATTGTGATACCATTTGCGGCAGTGGCGTATGGCGAATAAGCGAAGAAACTAACATTGGCATCGACAGCTTGGGGCCAATATACAGGGTTGTCATAACTCCAGACACCTCCAGTGTTAGTTATTTCAATATTATCCATAAAATTGGGAGTAGCAGTCGTCCCTTTAGCACCCCAATTATTGGCGGTCCCATTACCGGTATAATAAGCAAATACACCCATATTCGGGATAGTATTGGCAGAAGAAATAGGTAAACCGCGTGACTGTGGAATATCAGATATAGTTGCAAACTGAATCCCATTGGCTTCGTAATCGTAATGGTTTAAGTTTGTTGTTTCTGTGCAGGAGACTGTCAAGAAAGAAGCCGCCAGACACATTAATGTCAATTTGAAAGTCTCCATAAATTTCATTGTTTAAATCTAATAAAGGGCTGGAAAATTCTATTTTCCAGCCTGTAAATGCATTCCCCAAATTAAGGTTGAGGCAATGGAGTGTCTGTACCTCCCACTGTATCCCAGTCAGCAACATTAGCAGAGAATGTGATTATGTTGAAGATGTCTTCTCCACCACCGCCTGTTGAGTCATCGGCAATAGTTAAATTCAACATATAGTGTTTACCCATGCCGAACATGTCAGCAGGCACCGTACCTACTGCGGGCACATTACCTGCCACGATTGTATATTGTGACAAATCACCGCTATAAATTGTATGGTCATTAGCATCTTTGACCTCGATTCCACCAGTTACCTGTATCGTGCAACCGATTGAACTTTGTGGCATAATCATATATGAGGCAGCTCCTGTATATGAGGTAGCAGTTGCATTAGGGGCAGTCCACGCAGCGTCGGCCGTTTTAGGATCGATGGTTCCTCCTGTTGATTTGACTCCCAGATTGGCAGTAAGCCCAGTTGTACTAAGAGTATAACCTGCATCTAACAGATCTTGGCTCAATGAAGCTGTTACACTGATTTTAGCCAGTTTATGAGCAAATTCAAAAGCAACGGTACCGGCACTCAAACCCGTTTTAGGATTGGCAATAGTAAAATCTTCAGCTGCATCACTGGGGACAGCATACGCTATTGAAAGAGCCGGGTAAGTACCTGTTGCTGTAACAGTTGCCGGAGCCCATGAGTAAAAGTCTACTGTACCCCCGGTAGTTGGCCAGTAATAAGGACCACTTTGAGGTAAATTAGTTGTGCCATTAGCCACATCGTTGATAAACCAGTTATTGTTAGTTGCACCACTCCAGACTGCATAAACTTTGTAATTGGAATTATTATCATTTGCAGCACGAGTCACCTTATCGTTCAAATTCGAAAATTTAATTTCTTTTTGTCCAACAGAAGTTTCTTCTAGTTCAGCTTGTGAGCAACTGGCCAGAATTATGGCTGTTGCTACCATTGTAAAAATCTTTTTCATTTCCCTTTTTTTAATTTAGTATTAATCTAATTGTTTACATCAGTTTTTGCTTAGCAAATAACTGAATCTCCAGATAGTTACTTCAAGGTAAGCTATCTTGTTTCTTTTATTCCCTATTTACATACTCCAATTCATTTTAGACATTACAATTATTTTATATTCAGAGGGACTTCTATAATGTCCCAGTCAATTACTTCCGTTTCAAAACCCGAGTTTCCGCTTCCTTCCGGAACAACATCAGGTAAAGGATCAGGTAGTTCTACATACAGATTCAAAGTGGTTGCTCCATTAGTTTCGGGCTGGAAGGTAACCAAGGAAGTCACGTTTACCTGTTGACGGATAAGAGTTTTTTCTGCATCAACCAACATAAATAAGAAGTCTATTTGTACTGGTGAATCACGTTGTACATTGGTTTCATTGGGCTTTTCACCCAAAAATCCCCAAGTATAAATAGTCTTCGAAATGGTTCCATTCTTCTTTGAATCACTATCATACGTTCTATTGTTCATGGTAAATTGCTGTGTAGATGCAATCCGAGAACTTTTATCTTCTTTGATATTGAAAGATTCTGCTATTCCGAGCAAATCAACTAATGCCGGCATACGCGCGTTGTTCAGTCCTTTCACGTGAGCAACAATATTGAACTTATGCACTTTGCGTAAGGGTATTAATCCGACAAGTGCTTCTATAGACTCCTGTATAGCTTGATCTACGACTTCTCCATTTGAATAATAACGGGAATAATTGATCATCTCATTAGTCACGTTAAAATCGGAAACTGTCACCGAAGCTAAAATATCCGGTTCGTATGCATATGAATTGTCATTACTTCGGCTTTTAGCAGTAGGATCAGGAGTGGCATACGCCTGAAGAGTGGAGAAATTATCATATCCCCGAATGCCAACTCCTTTAATCTGTCCCCGAAGCTCATTGAAGATGACAACGGTATATTTGCCTGCCGGTACATTGGCGTATGTTTGAATACGATTCGTATTATTTTCAAATCTATGTTCCAGAATCAGTTTGCCATCATCCTGATTATAAAACAAAGCGGTAACATTCTGTGGATTGATGTTAGCTTGAGACCACACCGTTCCTATCGGAATGAGAGCATTATTCTCACATGTCTCCTCTAATGGGCGGCGGTGACAGGAGAGGAGGAGTAACAATGTACTCCAAACCAAAATATTGTATTTTAAATATATAAGTCTCATTGTCCGAATTCTAGCTGTTTTTTATATTTTTGATTGATCATCCACACCAAGGATACCTTGACACGTGTAGGACCTATCCAAGTGGACTTTCCACTCTTTTGTCTTATCAAGTGCCATTCGTCATCATATTCACACTTTTGAGGAATATATTCTCTGTATTTGTTGGTCATATATCCTATTCCAAGTGAATACTCCAGTCGCCAGTTTTTGGAGATTTTATGAGCAAAACCACCGGTCAATCCAAACGGTATAATAAATTCTCCTTGGTAGCCTTTGGTTTTCCATTCGACATCATATGATCCGGCTCCACCATAAATACCCATGTACCACCCGGTTAGTAAATTGTCTTTCGTATGGTTTCCCCACCAATAACGCAATTCCAAATTTCCATTCAAAATTTCGAGTGCATATTGTTTTTTCTCCCAAAGCCACCAGGGAAATATCCATTCACCAGCCAAGGAAAGGTGTTTACCAATAGGAACTTCAACTTCTACATTAAGGCCAGACAATAGATCGTACAAAAGATTGGTTTTCACAGCAAAAAGTGGTCTGTATGTTTTTTGCAGTGGTGGTATTATTGGAGAAACTATTTCTGGCAGTTCTTCTGGTTCGATAATTGCTTCTTCAACCACTATCGGTATCGAATCATCCTGTACTGCAATGGTTTCCGGTTCCTTTATCTTTTCATGCTTTTCTTTTATGCGAAAAAATACACTTGTAGCTGTACGCATATATTTCGCAAAATTCTTAGTTATATAGAAATCTGTACTGCCTCCACTTAGTTGTTTAATTTGAATCACTTTCAGTCGATTGCTAACGGAAGAGTGTAATATTCTCAAAGCCTCTTCTCTATTAGGGACAAGCGGATCATTTTGAATTAGGTCAATCAAAACATCCCAATTGAATACTGATGGCAAAACACTTATCCTATCGTTGTAAACTCCCGGATGTTTCCATCTGATATAAGTTCTTAATGCCATAGCGCGTTCATATGAGAGACGTGAGTTGACCTGAAAATCTCCTATAAGAGAAGCGCTTCCGAAGATTGTTATAGAATCCACTCCGGAAATGAAATCTGGATTCTTCAACATTTCGTCAAGTTTTTCAAGGGCACTCTGATTGGTATAATAGTCACGCATGAGCAATGAGCTATTATTTGCAAAGTAAAATATCAAACGTGCCGGCAATTCACTACTGGACGGAGGAGCTGAAGCACGACTTAAATTTGAAAAACCGAAAAGCAACGTTATTATAAATGCCATTGCGGTTGATCGTTTTTTATCTATTCCTAATATATACATAATACCTAATACCTATCTATGAATTTCAAATACCTGAAAACAGAATGCAAATTTAAATGGTTTTTTTATGCGCACATGTAGTCCCAATATGCTGAATATTGCATAAAAAGACATTTCTATTGCATAAAAAGATATTTTCATTGTTGCAGTTTAATGCAATCGTACGTACCATATATAATGGTTCGGAAACAAAGGTGCTGTCTGAAAGGAGAGAAGATACTTCTCGTGAAAGATTAATTGATCCACTGATAAATCGACCTTTAGTAATTATTCTATCTGCGCTATCGGCCTTCCGATAATAAATTTTAGTTTTGGTTGGCATGGCATTTGTTTTTAATTAAGGTTATTATTTGAAAATATTTATAATTATCTCATATTAAGCTTTTTAGTAATATGGAAATTTGCAATAAAACGTAGATGGATATAAATTGTTCGTTGACTTGATTGGTCTCTTACCAACATGAAGATGGTATTTTAATTGCTGTGTTTAATATTATATCTTGATATATTCTTATGGAAAAGATAAATGACTGATTATATATTATAAATTTCTTAATGCAATTTGTGTTTGACTTGTAAAGTCTTTGTTAATATATCGCCATGCTTAATATGAATATTAGTTTTCTTGTGTTGAAATATTTCTTATGAAAGGGTAGTTTAGATGGAATTTATGTAAAGCGTTGCTTTATAGCTTGTTACGCTTTCTTTTTTTTCTTTAAAACCAACAGGTTGTTCCTTTAAAAGGAACAACCTGTTCCACACCGAGAAACACTTCGTTGGTTTAAAAGGAACGGAATGCTTCCTAGAATCAAAAAATAGAGTTATGGTAAATTGCGCAAATTTTCGAAATTGAGAAACTTATTAATCTTATTTATGTAAAGAAATAGTCTGAATGTTATTCGTGTAAATAAATATGTAAATGTTATATATTAAGATTTTTCTAACGAATAGTATTTAACATTCTAGGAATGAGTTTTTAGACTTGCATACTATAACCAGAACCTTAGTTTTTGTATACTGTTATATTGTGTGAAGGAGGGAGGGAAGTTGCACTTCTTACTTACCCCTTTAAATCCAAATCATAATTTCTACCTCTTTTTCAGTTCCGATTTTTTCCTTTTTTCTGATTTCTGCTTTGAGAGGAAGCAAATAAGTATCGAGTTTTGTGTCAAACCAGATTGCGGTTTCCCACTGTGTGTTGCCGATTTTGGCTGTCATCTTCAATCGCCCCCAGCCTTCTTCTAAGAATTTAAGATTCTCTCTTATTTCTTTGGACATTTCTTTCGGCAGGCAGGCGATGTACCAACCACCTGTTCCGGCTGTCGATGAGTAATTCCATACTTTTGCGGTAAACTCGTATTTTATTCCCTTATTTTCCATATAGTTGCAAAAATAGGAAATAATAGGAGATTGGCTATTATATTCTCTCTCAATTCATTTTTAATAGTTGTTTAAACACATGTTCATAGGAATCGACAAATGCGCAAAGGACCAGAATAGGTTAAGGTAAGTTTGTGCATTGCTCTTGTTACTGCTACATAAAGCATACTTTTGTCAGTACTGGAATGATAGTTTTTATCATCTGCTTGCGGAATGATGACTTCATCAAATTCCAGTCCTTTTGCCATGTGGGCAGAAGTGATGATGATACCTTTTATATAGGTTGAACTTTGGTTGGATAAAAGTGAAATACAATCTGTATATGGCTGGAACTTTTGAGCAAGTTCTTTCGCTTGGGATTCTGTTTTGCAGATGATTCCCAATGATGTATAATGGGAGCTTTTGAAGGAACTTACCAGATCAGAAAGACTTTGTATTTCTTCTTCTGTATTTCTGAATTGAAGAATTCTTGGGTGTTCTCCATGTCGCATAATCGGTTCTAACTCATTGTTCGATTGAATTTTCTGTGCAAAGCTGGTTATCTCAAAAGTTGAACGATAGCTTTTGCAAAGTTTCATTATTTCTCCTGTTGTAAATGCTTTTTGGATCATATCGGCCGTGGAAGAGCCATAAGGATTGACGGATTGGGAAGCGTCTCCAAGAATTGTTTTTCGACAGGGATAAAGTTTTTGAATCACTTTGTATTGTATGGGAGAATAATCTTGCATTTCGTCTATTAGAAGATGTTTGACATAAAATTGGGTGTTGTTTCCATTTAATGCGATATGCAGGTAGGCTAAAGGTGCTAAATCTGCATATTCCAGTAGGCGGTTTTTACGCATCTTGAACAAGTCCGGTTTTCCGATCCACTCAAAAAAGTCCTTATAGGTTTGAAGATCATTATTTCCTGCAAACATATTTTTTATCTCTTTCTTTAGTTGGTTTTTCTCCGGAGTACTGACCGTTTGATTATATTGAAGTTTCATCATTTCCAGGATATAATCTGTCATAGTCTCAAATCGTTGACGTATGGGATAGCGATGGAATCGTTTGAACTGCTCGTTAATAAATTCAGCAGGAATGGTGATGTATTTTGTGAGTTTTACATCTATGGCTTTGAAATAGTTGTTTTCTATATAAAGAATGAACTTGTCAAGTTGTGATATAAACTCGAAGGTGGCTTTGTATTGTATCCGTTTGATAAAGTCTTGTGTCGGCTTTTCCAATAATTCTGTTACTTGTTCAAAGAAAGTCTGGTATTTATATTTGTTATCAAGTACCTCTGAAAGAATTTGTTCCATACTGGTTTCGGGAACGGTCTCTTCGCCAAGTTCCGGAAGTACATTCGATATATAATTGGCAAATACTTTATTGGGTGAGATAATTAATATGTCTTTGGAAGAAATCTGTCCTTTCTGCGCATAAAGCAGGTAGGCGATACGATGGAGGGCAATAGAAGTTTTCCCTGAACCGGCAACACCTTGTATGATAAGTACGGCGGCATTCTCATTACGGATAATTCGGTTTTGCTCCCTTTGAATGGTCGTAACGATATTCCTCATTTTGTTGTCGGCATTGGAGCATAGTTCTTTTTGCAGAATATCGTCATGAACAGTTACAGAACTTTCAATCATGTACTCCATATTTCCTTTACGAATACGGTACTGGCGTTTGAGCAAGATTGTTCCATTAATTTCACCTGCCGGAGAAGAATAGGTCGCTTCGCCTAATTCATGATCGTAGAACATGCTTGAAATAGGAGCTCGCCAATCATAAATAAGATTTCGTTTTTGCTTGAAATCATAGAAAGTGTGTATTCCTATATAGATTGGATTTATCAGGCTTTTGTCTTTCTTTTCCTGAAAGTCGATTCGTCCGAAATAGGGGATATCCAGTATTTTGCTTAGCCGTCTGCGTTTGTCAATTACGTTTTCGCCTATTGCAAAATGATTTAATATGCTTTCGCGCATAGAACGGATTTCGTGCGGATCGATATCCTTATTCGACCATAGGTAATCTTTGTACTCCTGTAGGGTGTCTATATGTTCTTTGACAGAAGTACTGGTGGTGTTGATCGTATCATTGATGGTGGTTATGACTTGCTGCAAGTACTCTTTTTCCTGTTTTTCTGTTTGATTGAATATCATAATCTTTTTGTTAATGGTATGGTGAAGAATTGAAATTGCAGGCAAAGTTAGCTCTGCTCATTGAGGGATTAAATAGTTATTTATAGCTATATATTTGTCCTTTTTCCTATTTTTGCATACTTACTTAAAAAGGAGAAAGATGAATGTTCTTGAATTAGCTGAACGTAACCAACAGAAAGCCTGGGAGATCATAGAGGATACTCATATCATTCAGATATGGGAAGGGATTGGTGCCAAAGTGAATCTGGTGGGCTCATTGCGTACTGGATTACTGATGAAGCACCGGGATATTGACTTCCATATTTATACTTCTTTTTTGAACTTGCATGATAGCTTTCGGGCGATGGCTGAATTGGCGAAAAATACGTCTGTCAAGAAGATTGAGTGTGTTAATTTGTTGCATACAGTGGAAGCGTGTGTAGAGTGGCATGCATGGTATCAGGATATGGTAGGTGAACTTTGGCAAATTGATATGATTCATATCCGGGAGGGTTCTCGTTACGACGGTTACTTTGAGAGAGTAGCCGAACGTATTTCTGCGGTGATGACAGATGAAATGAAACTGGCTATCTTGACTTTAAAGAATGAAACGCCTGATATGGAGAAGATTATGGGAGTGGAATATTATCAAGCTGTAATTCGGGATGGAGTACGTAGTTATCCGGAATTTGAAGAGTGGAGGAGATTTCATCCGGTTACGGGTGTGGTGGAATGGATACCTTAACCGGATTGAAAAGTATGGAAAGAAAGAAGGTGTGAATTAACCTAGCAATCCAATTTCCTGTCCTAAACGAATGGCTTCAATAGAATTTTGTACGCCTAGTTTTCGTAACAGGTTTTGCCGATGAATATTAACGGTATGAATACTGATACATAGTTTGTCTGCAATTTCTTTACTTAACAGACCTTTTTGAATAAGATATAATACCTCTATTTCCCGGTTAGTAAGATTAGTAGAAGGTTGAAATGAGAGAGAAGGAGAGAATAGCTCTCCATTTTTTAGATTCAGAACGGTGCAATCTACCATTTCTGATTTTTTCTGGTCGGGCGATATGTCCATGTTTCCTATTATAAGCCAGGCTTTACCATTACGATCTTGTTCCAATACCTGATGTCTACTTGTGACACGTATGTACTGTTGTTTAGCATTAAGTATGCGGAAACTGTAAATATTAGAGTAGTTGTTCCGCTGTTCAAAGGGCAGGCTATAGATAAATTGCCCTAGAGTGACCTGCAATGCTGCTAGTTGTGCACGATCATTCGGATGAATGCGCGATTCCAAATAATCACCTTGCCTTTCTAGTGTTTCTATCTTGTGGCTGTCGTATCCCAATAAATCAACAAAATTCGGAGAGGCGTAAATATATTTGCATTTATACACATCGACAACAAATGTACAGTTACGACTAATTTTCGAGAGTTGATGAAGTATGGATTTATCCTGTTCCCATACGGAATAATTAATGTCGGTGGCAGACAGATGTTGCTTTGCCCACATTTCTTCTCGGGTGGTATTAATTGGTTTCATACAGAATGACTTAACTGGGAGATATATTGCTGATTAATAGTTAGCAAAAATAGATATATTGTAAGAGACTATCAAGGAATATAGGAGTTTGTTTCAAAATAGATTAATATTTTTGGGGTATCTGTTTTGTAAATAATAAAAAATGTGTATATTTGCAACACTACTGGAAGTAGTACACCTGGATAGGTGTTTTCGTGTCTGGATAGATACAAGGTATTATGATTGGATAGTCATTAAGGGTTAATAGGGATGTACTTAGTTACTCTTCCTCCATAATATTATATTATTTATTAAGCATCCCTGCAATAATATAAGATGGCGACAATAATTATTAAATTAGAACATTCTAATTTGCTTCAACATTCAAGAGAAGGTGTTAAAATTCAAAAGATTGTTTCTAGTATTTCACCTTTGACTTTTATTAAATTGCTTTTTAAAGCAGATACTAAAGTTAATCCTCGAACTGCAACAGTAAATCCTATTACAAAAAGTATTTATGAGACTTTGGATAAATCACCAGAGTTGTTTTGGTATAAAACCAAAGGCATTCTTTTATCTACGGAAGAGTGTGAGATCTTGGATAGAGGTAGAGTGAGGATATCTTTAGATAATGCCGATTATGAAGGCATTATGGATGGTGGGCACAATACATTTGCTATTGCGAGATTTATTATAGATAAATTGTATGGTATTTCATTCAAAACATGGGATGAATGCAAGAAGTTCTGGGATGAAAATTATGATAATGTTTTGGAACGATTTGAACAGGTGAAAGAGCAATTCAAATTTTCGATTCCTATTGAAATATTATCTCCTTCTGATGAAACCGGAGCTTTGGACGAGTTTTATGATTATATATCAGAAATATGTTCTGCCCGTAATAATAACGTACAGCTAAGAGAAACCGCAAAAGGTAATCAGGTTGGTTATTATGAATATTTGAAAGATAAATTGTATGATTATAAGATAATATGGAAGACTGGCAGTATCGGTAAGATAAAAGCAGAAGATGTCATCAGTCTGGCTACTTTACCATTATTGTTTTTGCAAGATAAAGGATTATTACCTCAAGATATAAAGACGCTTAATAAGATTAGTATTTATTCGCAGAAAAGTAAATGTGTTGATTATTTTAATGAGGTCTTGGCACATTCTGCTGTTTCAGAAGGAGAAAAAGGCAAGTATATTTTAAAGAATGAAATTGTTAAATCGGCTTTAGATCTGGTAGAAGACATTATTAAATTCTATGATAAGCTTTATTTTGAGTTTCCAGATTTATATGGTACTAGTCATGGAAAATTTGGTCGTATTGGTGAAGTGAAAATTAAAGAAAATGATGTTCCATTTGGTACAATTGAAGAAAAAGCTAAATATCAGTATCCTCATGGTTATTTTTATCCACTTTTGTGTGGGCTTACTAATTTGATGAAATATGATGAACACGAACAGAAAGTCGTGTGGAAGATAAATCCCATGATGCTTAATTTCGAACAACTTGATTTCTCACAGTATATAGCATTAATAAAGATGTTGAACTATGATCCACAGAAAGTAGGTAAAACTCAACCTATGTATCGGGAAGCCGAAAATATTTTTGATAAAGTAATGTAATGATAAGAAATGGGATGGATAGCGGAATGTTAACCATCCCATTATTTTTTTAGACTTATTGTTTGAATATTTGGCCTTCGGTGGATTAAGAGAATGTCTAGTATGCTAACAAATGATAATAATCGTCTTTCTTCCGAAAAATGATGATTAAAACAACTGTTATCTGATTTATTGTGTTACCTTTGTACCAAGAGTTTGAGTTACGAATCATTATCGTATAGTTCTTCTTTATAATATTTTATTAGCAAGCAGTCCTTGTCTTTAATTATCCTCCTCACTCCAAATTAGTATTTATTTTAATAAAATTTTAAATGAACATTTACATTTCAGGTTTAAGCTATGGCACTAATGATGCTGACTTAACAAATTTATTTGCAGAGTTTGGAGAAGTTTCTTCAGCTAAAGTAATTTTTGACAGAGAAACTGGTAGATCCAGAGGATTTGCTTTCGTAGAAATGCCGAATGATGCAGAAGGACAAAAAGCAATTGACGAACTGAATGGAGTTGAATACGACCAGAAAGTTATTTCAGTAAGCGTGGCACGTCCTCGTACTGAAAGACCGTCTAACGGTGGTGGCCGTGGTGGTTATAATAACTCTAGAAGATATTAATATCCGAATAAAAGCAGAAGACAATATCTTCTGCTTTTATTTAATAAGTTATTTCCGTTTCATGATTCAACGGAGGAATCTTCTGATTGACACAGGGGAAGACAAAAAATCATATTACATTTAAGTTCTGCTAATTCTGGCTCTTTTTCTATGCAATATCAGGAATATCTACTCCTGCACTTTCCATTCTGAAAATAGATTTATTAGACTTTTTTGTAATACACAATACTCTTGAAGAAGTCAGGAGTAAAGGTTTAATAAATTACACCCAACAAGGCAAATAGTCAATGACAGGGCCAATCTTGAGCGCTTGAATAAAGTGTGCTCACACTGTTTATCTTGTTCAATTGCTCCAAAGCAAAATAAAACATATGAAATCATTCTTTATAGGAAATATTGAGATAAAAACACCTGTAATACAAGGTGGAATGGGAGTAGGTATCTCGCTCTCGGGTTTGGCTTCGGCAGTAGCAAACGAAGGAGGAGTAGGCGTTATATCATGCGCAGGTTTAGGTTTGTTATATCCCAAAGGGAAAGGTACTTATCCTGAAAAATGTATTAACGGGCTGAAAGAGGAAATCCGGAAAGCACGTGCGAAAACAAAAGGTATTATTGGCGTAAACGTCATGGTTGCTTTATCGAATTATGCGGATATGGTGCGCACCGCAATCGAGGAAAAGATTGATGTGGTATTTTCTGGTGCCGGGCTTCCACTCGACCTGCCTTCATATCTGACTCCGGAGAGTACAACCAAGCTGGTACCTATTGTATCTTCTTCACGAGCAGCCAAAATCATCTGCGATAAATGGCAGAAGAACTATAATTATCTGCCCGATGCAATCGTGGTGGAGGGTCCTAAAGCCGGTGGACATTTAGGATTCAAAAAAGAACAATTACAGGATCAGCATTATGCTTTGGAAGCTTTGATTCCGGAAGTGGTAATGATTGCATCCAGTTATAAAGAACAGAAACAGATTCCGGTGATTGCCGCTGGCGGCATTTCGACGGGTGAAGATATTGCACATTTTATGGAGCTGGGAGCTTCAGGGGTACAAATGGGAAGTATATTTGTTACCACCCAGGAATGTGACGCGTCCGAGACGTTCAAGGAAGTGTATATTCACTCCAAGTCCGAAGATGTTCTTATTATTGAAAGTCCTGTGGGAATGCCAGGACGAGCTATTGACGGGGAATTTATTCACAATGTGAACAACGGTCTGGAAAAGCCTAAAAGCTGTTCGTTCCACTGTATCAAGACATGTGATTATACAAAAAGTCCCTATTGCATTATTAAGGCTTTATATAATGCAGCCAGAGGAAATATGAAAAAAGGCTATGCTTTTGCCGGTAGCAATGCCTTTCTCGCTGAAAAAATCAGCAGTGTCAAAGAAGTGATGAGTACACTGGAGCGCGAGTTTTTCTTAGCAACCCATAAACTGGCTTAATCTTTGGGATTATGCACTCTCATGATGGAGTTTGTCTATCCCTTTGCAATATAAATTAATGGCTGTTTTAATACAGCAAAAATAACAATTATGACATTTAAAGAATTAAATATAACCGAACCGATTTTAAAAGCTATTGAAGAAAAAGGATATGCAGTGCCTACTCCCATTCAGGGAAAGGCAATCCCGGCTGCATTGGCCAAAAGAGATATATTAGGCTGTGCGCAGACGGGAACAGGTAAGACTGCTTCGTTTGCTATTCCTATTATACAACATTTACAAACGAATAAAGAGGCAGCAAAGTGCCGGGGAATCAAGGCGTTGATATTGACGCCTACCCGCGAACTTGCCTTGCAAATAAGTGAATGCATTAATGATTATGCCAAATATACCCAAGTGCGGCATGGGGTTATTTTCGGAGGGGTCAATCAACGTCCGCAAGTTGATATGTTGCACAAAGGAATTGATATCCTGGTTGCTACACCAGGACGTTTACTTGACTTGATGAATCAGGGCCATATACGTCTGGATAGTATTCGTCATTTTGTACTTGATGAAGCTGACCGTATGCTTGATATGGGATTTATTCATGATATCAAGCGGATATTGCCGAAACTTCCGAAAGAAAAACAGACTTTGTTCTTCTCCGCTACAATGCCTGATACGATTATTTCTTTAACGAACTCTTTGTTGAAGAATCCTGTACGAATCAGCATAACTCCGAAATCATCGACTGTGGATGCTATTGAACAGGTGGTTTATTTCGTAGAGAAAAAGGAAAAGAGTCTTTTACTGGTTTCGATTTTGCAAAAATCAGAAGATCAGTCGGTGTTGGTATTTTCACGTACGAAGCATAATGCTGATAAGATTGTAAAGATACTGGGCAAGGCAGGAATTGGTAGCCAGGCGATTCATGGAAATAAAAGTCAGGCAGCGCGGCAGTTGGCTTTGGGCAATTTCAAGTCGGGTAAAACACGTGTGATGGTTGCTACTGATATTGCTGCCAGAGGTATCGATATTAATGAACTTCCCTTGGTTATTAACTATGATCTTCCTGATGTGCCGGAAACGTATGTGCATCGTATCGGACGTACCGGAAGAGCAGGGAATACAGGGACAGCACTGACATTCTGCTCGCAGGAAGAACGTAAACTCGTTAATGATATTCAGAAACTGACGGGTAAGAAGCTGAATAAAGCCAATTTTACTATCTAAAATCAACAAATAACAATCTCTTTAAAATTAATATAAAACTAAATATAAATTCTATGGCAAAATCCATGACAGTTGGTAAACGTGAAAATGAAAAGAAAAGACTCGCTAAACGAGAAGAAAAGTTGAAAAAGAAAGAAAGCAAGAAATTATCGGGCAGCTCAAATAGCTTTGAGGATATGATTGCTTATGTAGATGAGAACGGAATGATAACTTCGACTCCTCCCGCTGATGATATCCGAAAAGAAGAAATTAATCCGGATGAGATCGTAATAGCAACTCCGAAAAAAGAGGAAGAGGAACCTGTCATCTTGAGAGGTCGTGTGGAATTCTTTAATGTAGCAAAAGGTTTTGGTTTTATTAAAGACCTTGCCGGAGTTGAAAAGTATTTTTTTCATGTGAACAACGCTGTGTCGGAGATTGCAGAGAATGATATTGTAACATTTGATTTAGAACGTGGTCTGAAAGGAATGAATGCTGTTAATGTTACTTTAGAAAAGAAGTAGGATTAATGTTGGCTCTTGTCTGAATTGATCCTTGGATCTTCTCATCTGTTATATGATAAGGCAAGAGCGAAACTGATAAAATAAAAAATCCCTTGAACTTCAAAAGTTCAAGGGATTTTTTATTACCGAATCGATAGTGGTGCCACCAGGAATCGAACCGGGGACACAAGGATTTTCAGTCCTTTGCTCTACCAACTGAGCTATGGCACCTCGTGCTTGTTCGGTCCGGTAATATCTCTTTTGCGGTTGCAAAGGTAGTGAAACTTTTGGATTCTGCAAGTCTTCTGGAAATAAAAAACACTGATAAAAAGTTAGTCGGCTAATTATCAGTGTTGTATATGATGAAAAATATTTCAGGTATGTGATGAAATCTATTGCTTATCTTCCTTTAATGGATTCCATCCCTGTGCTTTTAGTTCGAATTCTTGTCCATCACGGGTAATCAATGCACAGCCAAGTTCGGGTTTGGTAATATGTCCGATGAGACGAACTCCTTCCATTTGTGAAATTTTCTCATGATCGGCGATGGAAACAGTAAAGAGTAGTTCATAATCTTCTCCACCATTCAAGGCACAAGTCGTAAGATTCATGTTAAACTCTTCGGCCATAACAGCTGTCTGATAATCGATTGGGATATGCTCCTCGTAAACGCGGCAACCAGCATTGCTTTGTTTGCAGATATGCATCAGTTCTGATGACAGGCCGTCGGAAATGTCCATCATAGAAGTAGGGACAATATTGGCGGCTGCCAATTTCTCAATGATATCTTTGCGCGCTTCCGGTTTCAATTGGCGTTCTAATAAATACTCTTTGCCGGAGAAATCCGGTTGGACATCTTTATCACCTTGCAATACGACTTTTTCACGTTCCAGGAGTTGTAAACCCATATAGGCTGCTCCTAAGTCGCCACTAACACAGATCAGGTCAGTGTCTTTGGCTCCATTACGGTAAACTACTTTATCCTTATCGGCATCGCCGATACAAGTAATGCTGATAGCAAGACCTGTCAGAGAAGAAGTGGTATCGCCTCCCACAATGTCGACATTGTATTGCTGGCAAGCCAGACGGATACCGGAATAAAGTTCGTCCATATCTTCCACGCTGAAACGCTTGGAAAGACCAAGAGATACCGTAATCTGCCGGGGAGTACCGTTCATGGCATAAATATCGGAGAAATTAACTACTGCTGATTTATATCCCAAATGCTTCAAGGGAACATAAGTCAGGTCAAAATGCACACCTTCCATAAGCAGGTCGGTTGTTACCAGTACTTGCTTTTCTGAAGGGTAGGAGAGAACGGCGGCATCGTCGCCCACTCCATATTTACTGGATTCGTTTTCCAGTTTGATTCCCTCGGTGAGGCGGTCAATCAGACCAAACTCACCGAGAGATGCTATTTCAGTTCTCATAAATCGGGATGATTGTTTAGGCACGGTTGATAAGTTCGCGCATGATCGTGGTCATTTTCGGTTGAGCAGCGTCAGCGGCTTTCTGAACTTCTTCGTGTGTTACTTCTACGATTTTTCCTTCTACTCCCAAGTCGGTGATGACGGAAATGCCAAAAACTTTAATACCACAATGGTTGGCTACGATAACTTCCGGAACGGTAGACATACCAACCGCATCAGCACCAAGGATATGGAATAATTTATATTCGGCAGGAGTTTCGAAAGTAGGACCTTGCGTACCAATATACACTCCGTGTTGTACTTTAATTCCTTTTTCTTTGGCAATCTCGTCAGCCTTACAAATCAATTCCTTGCTGTATGCTTCGCTCATGTCCGGGAATCGAGGTCCGTAAGGGATATTTTTTCCGCGAAGCGGGTGTTCGGGGAAATAGTTGATATGGTCAGTGATAATCATCAGGTCACCGATTTCGAAATCTGCATTTGTACCGCCACTGGCATTGGATACAAACAAGGTTTTGATACCTAATTCACGCATGACACGTACAGGGAAAGTTACTTCTTTCATCGAATAACCCTCGTAGTAGTGGAAGCGCCCCTGCATAGCCATGATATCCTTATTGCCTAGTTTGCCGAAAATCAGCTTACCGCTATGACCTTCGACGGTAGATACCGGGAAGTTGGGGATATCCGAATACTTTATTTCATACTTCTCGGTGATTTCGTTTGCCAAACTGCCAAGTCCGGTGCCTAGTATAATAGCAGTTTCTGGACTGGTATGCATCTTACCTTTCAGATAAGCTGCGGTTTCTTGTATTTTCTCTAACATAGTCAATAATATGTTGGTTAAATTTATCTTGTTGATTTTGTAATATTTCAATTTCAATAGGCAAGGCGTAGATAAATGGTTTCAATTCCTTGTCCAAAGCCGGATGGTTAATCAGGCGTGTTGCATCTTTCTCGGTGGTAATAATCAACCGGTGTTCTCCTTTCAGTTTATGAAACCGTTCTTTGATAAGCTGTATATCCCGATGAGTGAAATTGTGGTGATCGTCAAACGATAGTAAATCTATCTGTTTGGTACAACCTTCCAGTCTTTCGAGAATGGGAGCAGGTGAGGCAATTCCCGTCATCAATAATATATCAGTGCTTGCCAGTGAGGACAAAGCAATCTCATGGTTTGTCGAAATTGCATTTGTGTCCGGAGACATGGTAGGGAACACTGGTTGCAGGTTGCCATACCGGAACGATGAGAAGAATAACTGTTGATATGGATAAAGGTTCAGTCGTTTCGTGATAATGTTATAATCAATAGGCTTGATGTCTTGCGGGCATTTGGTGACAATAACGATTTGCGCCCGGTTCTTGCCGCTAATTGGTTCACGAAGCCGTCCTGCGGGGAGCAAAGTGTCATCACAGAATAACCGGTGATAATCCGTTAACAGAATACTCAATCCCGGTTTGACGTATCGGTGCTGGAAAGCATCGTCTAATAGGATAACATCTACTGAAGGCTTTTGCAGTGCAAGCAACTTTTCTATGCCATGACAACGCTTTTCGTCGACAGCTACTGTAACAGATGGGAATTTTTGATGCATCTGGTAAGGTTCGTCACCAATGCTTCTTGCCGTACTTTCCGGAGTTGCCAATACATAACCTTTCGTGTGCCGTTTATATCCCCGGCTTAATACAGCTACCTTATATTGATTACAAAGAAACTTTATCAGATATTCAGTGTGCGGAGTTTTTCCTGTCCCTCCTACAGCGAGATTACCCACGCTGATAATAGGTATATCAAAACTCTTTGATTGGAGAACTTCCCAGTCAAAGAGTTTATTTCTCATCATTACCACTGCTCCGTAGAGCCAGGAGGCAGGGTAGAGCCACTTATGTATCTTGATAAAGTGTTCGTCCATGTATTACGGTTTATTTAATATTCAGTTCGAACGGAATACGTGCCTGAATCATGGATTGTTCTTGCAGATTTTTCAGTAAACCGAATTGCTGGTAGTACTCGCCTAATTTACTTTTCAGTAATTGTGATTCTACATAATTCGTCGGTTTCGTATCAAGCAGGGAAGACAGGAAATCTTGTTTCTCCGGATAAGAGACAACGGTATAGCCTTCGATACCGGCTTTTGCAACAGCAATGTCCAGTGCCTTGTCAATACCACCTAATTCGTCTACTAATCCCAGTTCTTTAGCAGTTTCCCCAGTCCATACACGGCCTTCGGCAATCTTCTCGATAGCTTCCTTCGTCATGTGACGTCCTTCGGCACAACGAGTTACAAAGGTATCATATCCTTCAGTTATCATCATTTGAAGCAATGATTTCTCATCCTCGTTAAACGGACGCATGATATTTCCGAAATCAGCGTATTTATTCGTTTTTACGACATCATAACTTAAACCGATTTTATCAGTCAATCCTTTCACATTAGGAATCATACCGAAGATTCCGATAGAACCGGTCAGGGTAGTAGGCTCTGCAACAATCGTATCGGCAACGCAAGAGATATAGTAACCTCCTGACGCAGCATAATCACCCATAGAGACAATGACCGGTTTCTTTGTTTTCAGCTCTTTCACAACATGCCAGATTTGTTCCGAGGCGAAAGCACTTCCACCTGGAGAATTGACACGGAGTACAACAGCTTTCACATCATCATTATCTTTCAATTTGCGCAGGTCACGAATGACTTTCGAACCGACAATCCCATCTTCGGAAGTTGCAGAGCTCGGATAGTCTGTAATTTCACCGGATGCATAATAAACAGCTACGATATTACCGCTTTTATCTTTCGGCACATTTTTCCTTACGTTCATCATGTCGCCCAATCCTAATATAGGAAGATTATCATCTTCATTGATCTCTACCAATTTCTTAAGATAATTGCGCACATCATTGCGATAAATCAGAGTATCAGCCAATCCGCATTTTACACTCTCTTGTGCCGGATAGAACATGAGCATGCGATCTGCATAAACATTCAGTGAGTCTACAGAAATATTACGTGAAGTAGATACCCCTTCCGTAACCTGTCCCCAGATAGAAGTGATAAATGTGGTAACCTGTTCGCGGTTGGCAGGACTCATTTCCGTAGCAATAAACGGCTCTACGGCAGATTTGTAAGTTCCCACCTTGAACACCTGCATCTCAACTCCTATTTTTTGCAGCAGATCCTTGTAGAACAAGGGAGCAGAGGCGATACCCCGCCATTCAATCATTCCTTTGGGATTGAGCAACACCTTATCGGCTGCGCTGGAAAGATAATAAAGTCCCTGCGTATAGGAGTCTGCATAAGCAATAACGAACTTTCCACTTTCTTTGAAGTCGAGCAGTGCGTTGCGGATTTCCTGCAAAGAAGCATAGGAGGTGCCTAATGAATTTGCCTGCAGATAAATCCCTTTAATATTTTCGTTTTCTTTAGCCTTCTGGATAGAAGAAAGAATATCGTCCAGTCCGTACGTGTTAGATCCGTCACCCAACAACTGTGATAAAATACCCAGCGGATCTTCTTGCGTACGTTCAACCAACGTTCCATTTAAGTCGAGCATCATTACAGAATTCTTTTTTACGATTGTTTCCGTGTCCGAAGCAGACATGATGCCAAACAACGTTACCATGCTGATTATAAATAATACAATACTTGACAAAATGATACCTGTCACCGTGGCAAGTGTAAATTTCAAGAAATCTTTCATTATACTTATTGTTTTTTGCGCCAGCTTGTTATTAAGCTAACAAAGATAAATAATTGAGTTGATATTTATTCAATAAGTCGTACGAATTTTTGTTTTATCACAGCGAATCCACATAAATAGGAACTTCCTCCATTTAAGATTTAAGTATATTTGTCTGTATCAAATCCTTTTAAATGAGAAGAAATCTCTAATTTTGTGGCACAACTATTAATACATTGAATAATACTATCATGAAAAAACTCACATCTATTCTTTTATTGCTTTTGTTTGTATGGACGGTACAAGCGCAAACTGCTCGTGAAGAGATCCGTGCAAACCGGTATTTATCCGCTAATAATTATTATGCATATCCTACGCCTACTGCCAAGCAGACAGCTGCTCCTAAGGGGTACGAACCTTTTTATATCAGCACATATATGCGTCATGGTTCACGGTATCTGATTGATCCGAATGATTATCGTTTCCCCAAGCAAACTTTATTAAAAGCCGACTCTTTAAACAAACTTACTGCAACAGGTAAAAACACACTGGATATTGTTTTGCGCATGGCTGATATGGCGGAAGGTCGTCTTGGTGAACTGACTTCGGTGGGAGCACGCCAACACAGAGGAATTGCAAAGCGTATGTATACTAATTTCCCACAGATATTTGCTGATGGAACAGAAGTGGATGCCCGTTCCACAGTTGTCATCCGGTGTATATTATCCATGACATCCGAATGCCTCCAATTGCAGGCGATGAATCCTAATCTATGTATCAAGAATGATGCAAGTTACCATGATATGTATTACATGAATCCTCCTGCTAAGGATTTGAGTAAAATAGCTAGTTCCGATAAAGTGACAAAGGTTCAGAAAGATTTTGAAGCTACCCATGTACGTCCGCAACGGTTGATGAAAACATTGTTTACAGACGAAGCGTATGTAAAAGCAAATGTTGATGAAGCGCGCCTGATGAGACGTCTTTTTGATTTGGCTTGTAATATGCAGAGTCATGATACAGATATGCAGCTATATTCTCTTTTCACAGATGAAGAGTGTTATGATCTATGGAGTTGTAACAACTTATATTGGTATCTGACACACGCTTGTTCTCCTGTAACGGATGGTTTGATGCCCTATCGGGAAGCCGACTTGTTGCGTAATATTTTAGATAGGGCAGATGCTGCTTTGAAAGAAGGTAAGAACCAGGCCACTTTAAGATTTGGTCATGAGTCTTGTCTGTTACCGTTAGTCGCTTTATTGGAACTGAATCATTATGGAGAATCTTACCCTGACGTAGAAAAGTTATCCGAACAATGGAGAGCGTATGATATTTTCCCGATGGCTAGTAACGTGCAATTCGTTTTTTTCCATAAAAAAGGAAGTAACGATGTATTGGTAAAAGTATTACTTAATGAAAAGGAAGCTAAACTACCGGTGAAAACAGACGTAGCTCCTTATTACCACTGGAAAGATGTAGAAAGCTACTATCGTGAAAAATTAGATAAATATCAGCATATATAATGCGACATTAACTTAACATTATTATATTTACCATGAGAAGAAAAACCCCTTTTATGGCTGCAACTCTGGCAGCAGGCTTGTTTTTTTATTCTTCTTGTACTCCGGCTGAAAAGACGGATACAAAGGATTATACTCAATACGTTAATACCTTTATCGGTGGCGCAGACAACGGGCATACATTTCCCGGCGCATGTTATCCTTTCGGTATGATACAGACCAGCCCTGTGACGGGTGCAGTCGGTTGGCGTTACTGTTCTGAATATGTTTATGAGGATTCTCTGGTTTGGGGATTTACACAGACACATTTGAATGGAACAGGCTGTATGGATTTAGGCGATATTCTGGTGATGCCGGTCACGGGTACACGTGTCCGTGCGTGGGATGCTTATCGTAGTCATTTCCCTAAAGACAAAGAAGCGGCTACTCCGGGATATTACACTACGGAACTTTCCGATCCGCAGGTGAAAGCGGAACTGACAGCATCTATCCATGCTGCCCTTCACCGCTATACTTATCATAAAGCTGATTCTGCCTCTATATTGATCGACCTGCAACATGGTCCTGCATGGAGAGAAGAGCAATATCATTCACAGGTCAACAGTTGCGAAGTAAACTGGGAAGATGCCCAGACACTGACAGGACATGTCAATAATACGGTATGGGTGAATCAGGATTATTTCTTTGTGATGAAGTTCAACCGTCCGGTAGTCGATTCGATTTATCTTCCAATGGGAGAGACAGAAAAAGGCAAACGTATTATTGCCTCTTTCGATATGCAACCGGGAGACGAGCTGATGATGAAAGTGGCGCTTTCTACTACCAGTGTAGATGGGGCTAAAAAGAATCTGGAAGCAGAAATTCCTGCCTGGGATTTTGAAGGAGTGAAGACTGCTGCCCATAATGAATGGAATAACTATTTGAGCCGTATTGAAATAGACGGTACGGATGATGAAAAAACAAATTTCTACACTTGTTTCTATCATGCATTGATTCAACCCAATCAAATTTCGGATGTAGACGGTATGTATCGTAATGCTGCTGATTCTATAGTGAAAGCCGGAACGGGTACTTTCTATTCCACATTCTCTTTGTGGGATACTTATCGTGCTGCTCATCCATTTTATACATTAATGATTCCCGAACGTGTGGATGGCTTTGTTAATTCTCTTATTGAACAAGGTGAAGTGCAAGGCTTCTTACCTATTTGGGGATTGTGGGGCAAAGAGAATTTCTGTATGATTGGTAATCACGGCGTATCAGTTATTGCCGAAGCCTATCGTAAAGGATTCCGTGGTTTCGATGCTGAACGTGCTTTCAATATAATAAAGAAGACGCAGACGGTGTCTCATCCGTTGAAGTCCGATTGGGAAGTTTATACAAAATATGGTTATTTCCCGACAGACCTGATAAAAGCTGAATCTGTATCTTCTACTTTAGAATCGGTATATGATGATTATGCTGCTGCCGATATGGCACGTCGTATGGGTAAAGAGGAAGATGCGGCATATTTTGCAAAACGTGCTGATTATTATAAGAATATGTTCGATCCGCAAACGAAGTTCATGCGTCCGCGCAAGGCTGATGGAACTTGGAAAGCTCCATTTAATCCAAGTGCACTAGGACATTCTGAAAGTATCGGTGGAGATTATACAGAAGGAAATGCATGGCAATATACCTGGCATGTACAACATGACGTACCGGGATTGATCCAGTTATTTGGCGGTGAAGAGCCATTCCTGAATAAGTTAGATTCATTGTTTACCGTTAAGTTGGAAGGCGAAAGTCTGTCAGATGTAACCGGACTGATTGGGCAGTATGCTCATGGTAATGAGCCAAGTCATCATGTAACTTATTTATATGCATTGGCAGGTCGTCCGGAACGTACACAAGAACTGGTTCGTGAAATATTCGATACTCAATACAAGAACAAACCTGATGGACTTTGTGGAAACGATGATTGCGGACAGATGTCTGCCTGGTATATGCTTAGTGCGATGGGATTCTATCCGGTAGATCCGGTGAGTGCAGAATATGTATTCGGTGCTCCACAATTACCAAAAATGACCTTGCATTTGGCTGATGGCAAGACTTTCACAATTATTGCAGAGAATCTATCGAAAGAACATAAATATGTAGATAGTATTACATTGAATGGTGAACCATATACGAAGAAAACAATCTCACATGAAGATATTGTAAAAGGTGGTACACTGGTGTATAAGATGAAGTAATTCTCAAGCATTCTCACCGTGATGAGAAAAAATTCTCATCGCGGTGAGAAATTTTTCTCATTACGATGAGAATTAATTCTCGTTACTATGAGAATAATATCCTTATTAAAGTATACGGAAACGCCCTTTTTGAATTAGTTGAACCACTCTTTGCTTATTATTGCATAGTCTTGCTCACTTCTATACGCTGCTTTTCAAACTTCTCGCTATTGTTGCTACGGTTACTGACTGCTTTGCACTGGATGGGTGCACTCATTTCGAGCAAGCGCAAGATCTCATTCAAAGATTCACCCTCAAAAGTCGCCTTATAGGAATATTTTCCTAATTCGGCATCTTTCAAAATAAACTCCACATTATAAGTTTGTCCCAAACGTTTGAATACATATTCCAGTGGGTCGTCTCTAAAAATGAGTACTCCATCTTTCCATGAGCACCATTTGTAAGTATTGGTTTTGTTGACGTTATACAAAGCAGTTGCCAGATTATAGTCTATTTTCTCTCCCGGTGAAAGGGAAATTGTTTTTTTCTTGTCAAGAGTTACTGCTACCTTTCCTTTTACTAATGTCACTGCTGTTACATTGTCCGAGGTATATGCATTCACATTGAATGCTGTGCCGGTAGCTTCTACAGTCAGTTCTTTCGTTTTTACGATGAACGGATGCTCCTTGTCGGATTCTACTTCAAAATAGGCTTCACCTTGCATTGAAACCACTCTCTGCTTATCGTTGAATTGAGTCGGATATTTTAGAGAACTTCCGGCATTTAGCCAAACCTTAGAGCCGTCGGGCAGATTCACTACCGACCAGGTACCGTAAGGAGTGAATAACTCCTGATAAGTTTCTGCAATTTGAGAAGCCGGTTTCAAATAAAGATAAGCGGATATTATCAGCAAAGGGAGAAGCAGTATAGCTGCAATTTGTTGCCAGTAGTACAGAAAGGACAACTTTGGACGAACCGATGTCGGCTGATTTTGATGAAGAATCTGCTCCATAACTTTTCTGTGCGCGCTGTCCACATCTATCTCTTCCGGATTAAAAGCCGGGTGACTGACTTCCCACACATTCTTTTGTGATAGAAAGCTCTTATAGTTTTCGGGAGTAGCCGATATCCAATCTTCCAGTACCTTTATTTCTTCTGGTGTAGCCTCTTTCGAGAGATATTTGGAAATTATAATTTCTATGTCTGAATCTTTATTTATCATATGCATTTTACCTTATATATAATAGACGTTTCAGAAAGAAAATCCCACATCCATTAGTGGAAAAGAAAGAAAAAAAGTAGCAAATAAAAATCTTTTAATAAAATGCGAAGCTGTTTCAAAGCCTTGCTGATGCGTACTTCCACTGTTCTGACAGAGATGTTGAGGCGATTGGCTATTTCCTGATATTTAATATTTTCTAACCGGCTCATTTCAAATACTTCTCTTTCCTGGGGAGGTAATTGTTCCAATGCATTTTTGAGTTGCCGGCATAAATCGGAGTAAAGTATGTAGTTTTCCGTTGTATCTATATCTATAGAGCCCGATTTAAGTTCATAAGCAACGTGCTCATCTATAATCCTGCGATGGCGCAATTCATCCAGGCAGTAGTTTCGGACAGCTTTCAGTAAATATGATTTTAGTGAGTTCTCAATTTCCAGTGTTTTCCGGTCATTCCATAATTTGAGAAAGATATTCTGCACAATATCCTCACAGGTAGATTTCTCTGGAATGTAAGTACCGCCAAACAACACCAGATCTTTGTAGTAGGCATGGAATAATCGGGTAAAAGCCTGTTTATCATCCTGTTTCAGTGCTATTACCAGAAAACGGTCGTCGGAAGTCTGTTGTTGGATATTTGACATAGTATTGTAGTAGAGATTCTATTGTTGGGGGTAAAAATAGAAAGATTATTTGGGATAAACGATAGTTTGATGAAAAAATAGTCCGGATGAAAAAATAATGTGATATGGGATGTGGCTTTTATTTTTAGAAACGTCTTATTGATAGGAACGAGAGAAAAACACATTTATTAACCTTTAAATAATACAAGCCATGGGAAAGACATAATCAGTGAATTTTACTTCCGAAAAAACTGATAAAAAAGGAAGGTCTGACTCACCTTCCTTTCCTAAGATTCAGTTATTCGTTAATCAACTTATTTGTAGAACCAATAACCAAACATGTAAAGGTATGAAACTTATTTCAATTAGAAAAATGAAAAAGAGAATTAATGTACCTGCGAATGTAAAAATGGGGAGAATTTGTGCTATATGGTTGTTTTGTATAGCTCTGCAAGCCGTCAGTATACCTATCCTTGCACAATCCGCCAAAATTACATTACGACTGAAGAACGTGACTGTAGAGGAGGTCTTGACTAGTATCGAAAATCAGACAGAATATCGCTTCCTGTATAACAAAGATATTGTTGATGTTAGCCGTATAGTGAGCATTTCTGTGAAGAATGAACTGATGACTCTGGTACTGGATAAACTTTTTAAAGGCGAAGGAGTATCTTATACGATTGAAAAACGCCAGATTGTATTAAACAAAGTTTCATCTCAACAGCAGGATAACAAGCCGACAGTCAAGGTGACAGGAAAGGTCGTGGACGAATCTGGAGAGACTCTTCCGGGAGTGACTGTGATGATAGAGGGGGTGACTCAAGGAACCATCACCGGTATAGACGGCAATTATCAGTTGCAGGTTCCGGAAGGTTCGACACTGAAATTTACTTCGATAGGTTACACTACATATACGCAGAAAATAACCAGGCCGATGACGTTGAACGTGACGATGAAAGAAGATTCAAAACAATTGGATGAGGTTGTTGTGGTAGGTTATGGAACGCAAAAGAAAATAAACTTAACAGGAGCCGTTTCAACGATTAATGTTGAAAAAGAATTGGATTCTCGTCCTTTGACTAATCTTTCAATGGCATTGTCCGGAATGAGTGCTGGAGTGCAGACTTTGCAGTTATCTGGTAAACCCAATAGTGATATGGCGACTATACGCATTCGTGGTGTTGGTACTTTGAATAATTCTAATCCTTTGGTGTTGGTTGACGGAATGGAATTATCATTTAATGATATTAATCCTAATGACGTTGCCTCCATTTCCATTTTAAAGGATGCAGCTTCATGTGCTATTTATGGTAATCGCGGGGCAAATGGCGTTATAATGATTACCACTAAAGAAGGAAAAAAAGGAAAAACATCAGTGAATTATTCGGGGAAATTTTCTTTAAATCAACCGTCGAATCTAATTCAGCTTGTGAGTAATAGCGCCGATTATTTCGAATTAATGAATGAATCTGCACGAAATATCGGGCAAAGTGATATTTTCAGTCAAAATACAATAAACGAATGGAGAGAGGCAGAAAAGAATCCAAATGAACTTACGGAGTCAGGTTATCCTAACTATGTCGCTTATCCAAATACAGATTGGTATAAGGAACTGTTTCAAAATAAAATTATGAGTGAGCACACAATTTCTGTTGTTGGTGCTTCTGATAATGTGAATTATAATTTCTCCGGTTCTTTTCTGGATAATCCAGGATTGGTGCAAAATACAGGACTACGGAAATATTATATACGCTCAAATATTACTGTAAAAGTGAAAGATTGGTTACAGATAGGCAACCGTTCACATGGCTATCATACAGACCAGGACCGTAATGAGGTAGATGCTTTTACAGGTGGAATACATGGGCAGAAACTTCCGCCGGATATTTATCCTGAATATGATGGAAAATTAGGACTTCCCGAAGCTGTGGAAGAAGATCCGACGTCTTCTAATCCTCTTCATTTATTAGCTTCTTCGGGTGGTTCTTTTAAATATGAACAATTAAATACTTCTATGTTTGCTGATGCAACAATTCTCAAAGATTTTGTATATCATGTAGAGTTTGACTATATGCGTTATCGACATGATGCAGACTGGCTTTCTAAACAAATTGGGAGATATAGTTTTAGAAGAGGTAAGTTAGTAGAACAACCTACAACTTTGGAAAACATGTCGAAGGCTGTTTATTCGGAAGAGTCTAAAAGATGGCGTTTTGTACAGACGTTGGATTGGACTAGAAGTTTTGGTAAACATGATTTGGGAGCACTTGTTGGTTATGAGGCTATACGTAATTGGGGATTTAATACGGATATGGCCAAGCAAGGAGCTGCCGATGCTAGTCTGACTGACTTGTCTACGTATACGGAATTGAGTAACATAACAGGGACTACTTGGGAAAATACTTCCCGGTCTTTTTTCGGTCGTTTGACTTATGCTTATAAAAGTAGGTATTTGTTTGAGGTCAATGCCCGTTATGATGGTTCCTCTCGTTTCGCACCGGAAAGCCGTTGGGGATTCTTTCCGTCTTTTTCTGGGGGGTGGCGTGTTTCTGAAGAATCGTTTATGCAGGGTTCACCTTTTGATAATCTAAAAATACGGTTGTCATGGGGGAAATTAGGTAATAATAGTATTGGAGACTATGAGTGGCAAGCTACTTATTCAGGGAGTAATTACATTTTTGGAGATAAGTTAACTTCAGGATTGGCACAAACTGTGATTGCTAACCAGAAATTACGTTGGGAGAGTGTTACGCAGACTAATATCGGACTGGATTTTGCTATTTTGAATAATAGATTGGTGGGAGAGTTTGATATTTATAATAAAGTAACTGATGGTATTCTCTATCGTCCGGGCGTTTATGCAACTATGGGAAACAAGACACCGGCTCGGCAAAATTATGCAGAGGTTACTAATAAGGGTGTTGAGTTCACATTAAATTGGAATGACCGTGTCGATGAATGGTCCTACTCTTTCTCTGGAAATTTCTCTTATAACAAGAATCTTGTTAGTAAATTTAAAGGAGCCTTAAAAAAAGGTTGGGAGTATGATGAAAATGGTAATTATATCTATAAATCAAATTTAGGGGATGTTTCTGATGGAGGAGATAACAGGATAATTGAGGGACATATCATAAATGAATATTATTTAAAAGAACCTTATAAAGGAGATGCTACTTACTTTTTTAACAATGGATTGGTTAATCCTGCCGGAGGTCCTAAAGATGGGATGATTCGTACAGAGCAAGATATGCAGTGGTTGAAAGCGATGCAAGATCAGGGTTATGTGTTTTATCCTAACCAGAAGATTGGGAAGGCCAATTTATGGTATGGTGACTATATTTATGCAGATATAAATGGAGATGGACTTTATGGGAATGATTATGATAAGAAATTTCAGAAGGTATCATCCGTTCCGAAATATTATTATGGATTACAAGGAGCAGTAACGTGGAAGGGATTTGATGTTTCTATGAATTGGCAAGGGGCAGCAGGATTTTCTATTTATTGGTATTCGGTAGGACAGAATTCTACATCCACAATTTTGGGTTATGGACTGTCGAAAGAACTTCAAAAAGATCATTATTTTTATGATCCGGAGAATCCCAATGATCCTCGTACCAATTTATATTCGAAAAACTCTCGTTTGACACTTAACCAAACTAATCAGGCTACAGAAGCTAGTACGCTGCATCTTGAAAAAGGAAACTTCTTGAAGCTACGTAATCTGACTATTGGTTATACACTTCCACAGGCATGGACACAGAAGTTTTATGCCAATAAAGTACGTATATATTTTTCGGGTGAGAATCTGCTGACTATCACTAAATTTTCTGGCATGGATCCGGAAATGCAGACTGGTATGGGGTATGTTACAATGCGTCAGTTAGCATTAGGTATTAATATTAATTTTTAATCTGTACAACAATGAAAAAGACTATCTCGATTATTACATTTGGAGGTATATTAATGTTGTTTGTCTATGCTTGTTCTGCAGACTTCTTAGATACGAAACCGGCTAATGTTATATCTACAGCCGGAGTTTGGGATAACGCAGATTTGGCAGTTCAAGTTGTGAATGGAGTGTATAATGCTCTAAGAGCCGACTATGCGACAAATAGCGGGTACGACGGTGATTTGCATTTTTATGATTATCGTTCCAGTATAATGGATATGGATCGTAATTGGATTTGGCATACACCGACGCTTTTTGGCGTAGCTACTCCTTCATCAACAGAGTTTCTCTCGGCTTGGAAGCGTTACTATGAATTAATTCACAGAGCTAATGATGTAATAGCCAATATAAAAAAGACACCGGGTATGAGTGACGGGAAAAAGGCACAATATATTGCAGAATGTAAGTTTCTTCGGGCTTACAACTATTATCGGATGAATATTTTATGGAAAGGAGTTCCGCTTTATCTGGAGCCTGTGACTGCAGAGGAATGCATTAAAGGGCGTTCTACGGAACAGGAAATCTGGGATGCAGTGTTGACAGATTTAACAGCTTGTGTCGAGGAATCTAATTTACCAGAAAAATATGCTGCCAGTAGCTCTGAGTATGGACGGATAACTAAAGCTGCTGCTTATTCATTGCGGGGGAAAACTTATTTGTGGCTGAAACAATATGATAAGGCAGAGGACGATTTCAGGGCAATTACTAAAATGGGGTATTCATTATTCGGAGATTATAAGGCTCTTTTTAAAGAAGCTAATGAGCGTTGTGATGAAATGATATTTACTATTCCTTGTATAGAGAATCCATCAGGTTACGGGTCTGTATTTAATTGGGCTTTTGGCAATCGGACAACGAGTGGCTCCGGATGGAATAATTATCTGCCGAATCCAGCTTTTGTGGATAGTTATGAATGTGTGGATGGTAAACCGTTCAGTTGGGATGATTATTTGCCCGGTTATTCTACAATGACTCCGAGGGAACGTTCTGTATTTTTTTTAAGGGACAATCTAACCGATGGAGAAATTAAAATAATGGGGAGTTATGGTGCTGATATGAAGCAGTATCTTCCCGATGGTAATGAAGCACGTATTAAAGCTGCTTATGCTAATAGGGATCCACGTCTGGCTATGAATGTAATAACTCCTTATGCTACATATTTGGGAGGTGTAACTGGCTCTGCTATTTCATATACATTACGTTGGCCATATCGAGGAGCTGATGATGCGGAACCTTATGATATTCGGACAGACACTAATGATAAATTTTATTATTTGATCCGTAAGTTTGTGTATGAAGGTACGGAACATACGATAATGGAGCGTTCTCCGATTGATATTCCATTAATTCGTTATGCAGATGTACTTCTAAATTTGGCTGAGGCTTTGACCGAACAAGGGAAATGGGAAGAAGCTATACCGTATGTAAATGATGTTCGTAACAGAGTAGGAGTGCAGGCTTTGAATTCTAATGATTATACAACAGTAAAAGGTTTGGATGATATGCGCCAACGTATCCGCAAAGAACGATATTGGGAATTAGCCTTTGAAGAATATATGTTTTTTGATGAACTTCGATGGGGAACCTGGAAAGAGAAAAAGTTTTACGAAGGTAACGGTCTAATGGAAGTCTGGGGAAATACTACCTATTCTTATATGTGGGGTGGCGATTATCTTTGGAAATGGGCGGTACCTGCTTCGGAGATGGAAAAAAACTCAAATTTAGTACAAAATGAAGGATGGAATAATTAATATGAAAACACATATGTTTATTATAATAAATTTATTAACTACATTGATGTTTTTTACATCATGTAAGCAAGATGCAGAAGAGTCTTTTTTCTTTAAAATAGAAACTGGATTATTAGAATGGCATGTAGGGGCAGAAGGAGGACAACAGGAATATATAGTTGAATCTAATGCTCCGTGGCAAATTGTACATAAAGGTATAGGCACATGGGCTAAAGTATCTCCTCGTAGAAGTGAAGGGACAGGAAGCTTTCTGATAACAGTCAAGGAGAATGAGAGCGAGGAAGAGCGTTCTGTATCACTTGCTGTACAACTGGCAGGTAAGGATTATCCTGTTAATATTACTATTATGCAGGAAGGCATATCTTCAGAACCTGTGCCGCCGGTAGAGGAAGATTATCCGATAGTGTATAATTCATTCCGTATACGTGATCCGTTTATTTTTGCCGACCCTGTATCTAAAAAATATTATTTGCATGTTCATGCGGATGATGCGCTTTATCCAACAGCAGCTAATCAGATAGCTGTGGCCATTAGTCGTAATTTGCGTGATTGGCAGAAAGGTGGAATCAGCTACGAAGCACCAGCAAGTTTCTGGGGAAAGGCAGATTTCTGGGCTCCTGATCTTTATTATTATGAAGGTAAATATTATATGTTTGCTACTTTTAGTGGAACAGATGGAATACGGGGAGCATCTGTATTGGTATCTGATAAACCGGAAGGTCCATTTATTCCATTGGTTAACCGGCCGATTACCCCTAATGGATGGCAAGCATTGGATGCCGCACTTTTCGTTGATGAGAATAAAGATCCGTGGATTGTATTTAGCCATGAATGGACACAAATTTCAGACGGAACAATTGTTGCACAGAAATTAACAAAAGATTTGAAAGAAGCAGCTGAAGAACCGGTAACCTTATTTGCGGCGAGTGAAGCACCTTGGGTTATAAGAAATTCATATTATGTATCAGATGCTCCATTTTTATATAGGGCAAATAATGGTGAACTTTTGATGCTTTGGTCTAGTTTTTTGTTGGGAAAAGATGGGAATGGCCAATATGCCATTGGGGTGGCACGTTCTCAATCGGGTACTATTTTAGGACCTTGGCTACAAGATCCACAGCCATTGAATCCGAATGACAATGGAGGGCATGCTATGATTTTTAGGGATTTTGATGGGGTTCTGCGTATCTCGTATCACTCTCCTAATACTCCGGGGGGAAGTGAGAGGCTTACAATACATAGAATTGTTGATAATGACGGACAATTATCTATTGATTTTACCTCGGCATTAAGTAACTAAACTTGATATAATATGAAGTACATAATTCTATATGGAATGTGTATAATAGCGCAGATGTTATTATTCACAGGATGTGAAGATAAAGAACAGGTTTCTTCTTATTTGGCATTGGATAAAGATGAACAAAGTCAGTCGTTTACGGCTGCGGCTAGTACAAAAGAGATAACTCTGTTTTCTAATTTGGGAGTTATTGCTGATATATCTCCTGCGGAGGCAACAGCTTGGTGCCGGTTTAGTTTAAAAAGTGTGACAGAAGCTGAATCGGTTCTGATTATTAGTGTAGATGAAAATACGGTAAAGAAAGGGAGGAAAGCGATCATAACTCTCACTGCCCCTGATTATCGGAATGTAAAAGTCAATATTACCCAATCTGGTATCATTTTACCCATCAAATTAACAGAGTTTGAACCACATAATGGAGGGAAGGGTGATATAGTGACACTCAAAGGTGAAAATTTTGGAGATATAGCAGCTAATTTACATGTTTCTTTTGGAAATACTGTTGCAGAGATTCTTTCGGCAAGTGATACGGAACTACAGGTTAAGGTTCCTAAAATTACGAATAATCAACCTTGTAGAATAAGTGTGAAATTGGATAAAATGGAGGAAGCTTATACTGATAATTTTGTTTATGAGAAGCGCTGGTGGATAGAAAATTTGAAAGTGGATGTATTACCTTCAGCAATTGCTGTTGATAATACAGGAAAGAACATTCTCTTTCTACGTCGTTTTCCAGATGATCGGATTCCGGCAGAATTGGGACTTTATCGTTTGTCGGAAACTGGTGAAGTATCTTTTCTCGCTGGCTATGATCGTGTTGCGGGAGGGTATGGTTTTACGAGTGTTGTTTATGATAATGTTTCTAAGAAGTTTTACGCAATAGCTGAATGTGGAGGTACAGCTATTCAACTAATTGTAGTTGACCCAACTAATAACTGGTCGACTGAGGTGAAGGCTGTCGAAGCGGGTATTGATGGCTATTGGGGTGTTGGATTGACAGCTAGCAAAGATGGTAAATTATATACTCGTCAAGGGTGGACTAATACAGTTATAGAAATAGATCCTGCAACATGGACTGCAAAGACAATAGGAATAGTGGAACGACATGGTAATCAGGAGTTTTCAACTGCCCTTGCTGTTGCGACCGGTACGAATAATTTGTATGTGCAAATTAGATCAACATCTGAGTTAGCGTATATTGATGTTGTGACAGGCGAGGTTACTTGGTTGAATACTTCTGTTGAAACAGGTTATTGGGATGGTATATTTGCTGAAGCTCGTTTCTTGAGAGGTGAACAGATGTGCTCGGACGATGCAGGCAATATCTATATTGTCGATCAGGATAATCATGCGATTCGTATGGTGAATAGTACAGGAGTTTCGACAGTCATTGGGGGGAATGGTTCTGGCGCTGTTAATGGTGTTGGCAAAGATGCAAAATTATGTGCTCCTTCAGGATTATGTATGGATGCTAATGGGGTTATGTATATTGGAGACACATGGAATGCTAGTATTAGAAAAGCCGTCTTTGAGTAGTCTTTCTGATTATAAAATTTTGAAATATTAATTCGATTATGAAAAAGATATTACTCTTATTTTTTATTGGCATTATGTTAATTGCCTGCAGTCAGAAAACAGTCTCTGTTCGTGAAGTCTGGACAAAAGAACAGGCTAATGAATGGTATCAACAATGGGAATGGCTCCGAGGGTGTGATTTTATTCCGAGCACGGCAATCAACCAATTGGAGATGTGGCAGGCTGATACTTTTGATCCGGTGACTATTGACCGTGAACTAGGCTGGGCAGAAGATATCGGAATGAATTGTATGCGTGTATATTTGCACCATCTGGTTTGGGAAACGGATAAGGAAGGTTTTAAGAAACGTATTAATGAATACCTTACTATTGCCGCCAAGCATCATATCTCTACCATCTTTGTCTTTCTGGATGATTGCTGGAATCCTACTTACCAGGCAGGAAAGCAACCGGAACCACAACCGGGAGTACATAATTCGGGATGGGCGCGTGATCCGGGAGATTTGTATTATAAAGGTGATACGGCAGTGATACTTCCGGTCTTGGAGAATTATGTGAAAGACATTCTTACCACCTTTAAGGATGATAAGAGAATTGTGTTGTGGGATTTATATAATGAGCCCGGCGGTTCGGGTGGATATAGATACGGTGAAAGAAGTCTGCCGTTATTGCAGAAGATATTTACGTGGGGACGAACGGTTAACCCGTCGCAACCCTTGTCAGCCGGAGTTTGGGATATGAGTTTGACTAATTTGAATAAGTTTCAGTTGGAAAACTCGGACGTGATAACCTATCACACGTATGAAGGTCTGGATTCGCATCAACAGCTCATTGACACATTGAAGCAATATGGGCGTCCGATGATTTGCACGGAATATATGGCACGTACTCAAAATAGTACTTTCCAGGATATTATGCCGATGCTGAAGAAAGAAAATATCGGTGCAATAAACTGGGGACTTGTAGCCGGAAAGACAAATACAATCTTTGCATGGGATACTCCGTTGCCTGACGTAGCTGAACCGTCTTTGTGGTTCCATGATATTTTCCGTAGCGATGGGACACCTTATTCGACAGAAGAAGTGGAATGTATTCGTTCATTAACTAAATAATTCCCTTATGATAACTATGAGGAATATATGGATAATGATGTTGGGGATATGCTTGTTTGGTTGTGGGGCTGGTAAACAGCCCCCTTCCTCACAGCTTTCTTTGACATGGAAACTGGAAAAAGATAGTGTGGAAGCCAGATATTTTAAGAATACATTCTGTTTGACGAATAACGGGAATAAATCCTTGGCTGATAATTGGGTGATCTATTTTAATCAGACACCAATTTATTATCAGCAACCTATTAATGCCCCGTTGGAAATAGAATGTATTGGTTCGACTTACTATAAAATGTATCCTACTGAACACTATCAGGCGTTGGCACCGGGTGAAACACTCTCTTTTACTATATTGAGTGAAGGAAATGTGATTAATGTATCTTCGGTTCCTGAAGGGGCTTATATTGTAGCTACCGATGAAAAAGGGAAAATGTTGCAGCCGCAAAATATTCCGATTGAGATCGGACTGTTTACGCCCGATGCCCAATGGATTCGTTCGAAGAATAGTTTTCCCTATGCAGATGGAAATTATTTGTATAAGCAGAATGATGATTTCAGCAAGCCTGTAGATTGTGATATACTTTCTCTCTTTCCTACTCCTAAAAAAGTAGAGAAGACGGGTGGTGTTTCTACTTTCTCTCCAAAGTTAGGTCTGAAGTTTGACGGTGTATTTAAAGAAGAAGCTCTTTTGTTGAAAAAGCAATTGACTTCACAGTTAGGATGTACCGTTTCTGACAAGGATGAAGAAACAATCATTGAATTGAAGAAAACAGAACTTCCTGCCACCTGCCAATGTCCGGATGAGTATTACGAAATTGTGATAAAGAATAACCTGCTGACTTTGAAAGCTAATGATGCGCATGGCATATTTAATGCTTGTCAGACATTGGTTGCTTTATTGGATAACATGAAGCTAGCTTCCTCTCCGCTCCCCAATCTTCATATTACCGATTATCCGGACATGGGACATCGGGGAATCATGCTGGATGTAGCCCGCAATTTTACAAAGAAGACGGACTTACTGAAACTGATAGATATACTGTCATTCTATAAAATGAATGTACTGCACCTGCATTTGAGTGATGATGAGGCTTGGCGTGTAGAAATACCCGGATTGGAAGAATTGACAGAAATAGCCTCTCGCAGAGGACATACTACAGATGAACTGACATGTCTTTATCCTGCTTATGCTTGGGGATGGAATGAGGTAGATACCACCTCATTGGCTAATGGGTATTATTCTCGCAGTGACTTTATGGATATTTTGAAATATGCAAAAGAAAGGCATATCAGAATTATTCCTGAAATAGATATTCCCGGCCATTCACGGGCAGCAATAAAAGCCATGAATGCCCGTTACCGGAAATATATCGATACGGATCAGTCGAAAGCGGAAGAATATCTTCTGATTGACTTTGCAGATACTTCCCAATATCTATCGGCACAAAATTTCACTGATAATGTTATTAATGTCGCCATGCCTTCTACATACCGTTTTCTTGAAAAAGTGATTGATGAAATCGGGCGGATGTATCAGGATGCGGGAGTAGAATTGCCTGCTTTCCATGTAGGTGGAGATGAAGTGCCGGAAGGCATTTGGGAAGGTTCTTCTATCTGCCGTACTTTTATGAAAGAACATGGATTGGCTAAGATACGGGATTTGAAAGATTATTTTCTGGAGCAAATTCTGGAAATGTTGGATAAACGCAATATACAGGCAGTTGGATGGCAAGACATTGTTATGAAGCCGGATAATACCGTGAACGAACATTTCAGAAATAGCAAGGTCTTGAATTATTGCTGGAATACAATTCCGGAACAGGGTGGGGATGAAGTTCCGTATAAGTTAGCAAATGCGGGCTATCCTATTATACTCTGTAATGTGGGTAATTTCTATTTGGATATGGCCTATTGTTATCATGTGGAAGAACCGGGATTGCGTTGGGGTGGTTACGTAGATGAGTACGTAACGTTTGATATGTTGCCTTTTGATATTTACAAGTCTTTACGGCGGAATCTGAAAGGTGAATCTGTGGATGTAAAAACAGCCTCAAACGGTAAGCAACCCTTGACAAAAGAGGGTTATAAGAATATCAAAGGTTTGTCCGGACAAATTTGGGCGGAGACAATCCGTAGTTTCGAACAAATAGAATATTATCTTTTCCCAAAAGTTTTTGGGCTGGCAGAACGCGCTTGGAACGCTCAACCATCGTGGGCATTATCTCCGGACAGTAAGGTATATGCAGATGCCAAACGAAAATATAATGCTGGTATTGTAACTTATGAGTTGCCCCGTTTGGCAAAACGAGGTATTAATTTCCGGGTATCTCCTCCAGGTATTATAGTAAAGGATGGATTGTTGTTTGTCAATGCCACAAATCCGAATGCGGTAATCCGGTACACCACCGATGGTAGTGAACCAACGGAAAATTCCGTGAAATGGCAAACTCCGATAGCATGCGATGCTCCACAGATAAAAGCAAAGGCATTTTATTTAGGGAAGGAAAGTGTAACTACAGTATTGATAAACGAATAGTATTCAACAATGTGCAAAACCCTCTGAAGAAGAATTTCTTTGGAGGGTTTTATTATTTATATACTTCTATGGGTGGGGTGGATGCACGCATTTTGATTTCTGCGTTCAGCACGATTGAGTGGTTCGGTGATGCCGGATCCTTGATCTTTTCTAAAATCAGTTCGGCTGCACTTTTCCCCATTTGGTACAGAGGTGGTTCGACGGTAGTCAGTTTGGGATAGACTATGTTGGAAAGCTCAGTTCCTGAAAAGCTGGCTACGGCAATTTCGTCCGGTATCTTTTTTCCAAGTTCTTTCAATCTGTTCATGGCTCCAATGGCTAGTGTTTCCGTGAAAGCAAAAACAGCATTGAAAGGTATATTTCTTTCCATTAATATATCCGCTGCTTTTTTTCCTTCTTCAAAAGTTATACCGGTTCTTATCAGCATATTATCCTTATCAAAAGGAATCCCGAATTTCGCCAAAGCGTCTTTGTATCCTCTGACACGTTCTATGGAGTTATAAATATCGTCCGGTCCCTGTATATGAACAATCTGCTTGCGCCCGCTTCGGATAAGACTTTCCACGAGAAAGAAGGATTTCATATAATCGTCCACTATTACCTGTGGAACTTCAAGCCCATAGGGAATACGATCATAGAATACCATAGGCATTCCTGCTTCCTGTAAACGGAAATATTCCTCCTTGTTTCTTTTATAACTGCAAAGACAGATGATGATACCATCCACCATGAATCGTTCCATCAGTTGCAAGTTCTCTTTCTCTTTTTCCGGATCTCCTCCTGACTCTGCAATAATCACCTTTATATTTTTAGCATGGAGCACTTCTTGTATCCCGTTTATTACTCGTGAAGCAAACGGGGTAACCATTTCAGGAACTATCACTCCCACGGCATTAGTATGTCCGTATTTAAGGTTGATTGCTACAGGATTGGGTCTATATCCCAATTCTTTAACCGCTTCCATCACCTTTTCTTTCGTTTCCTTACGGATATTCTTATCATCCCCCAATGCACGAGATACAGTGGAGACAGATATTGACAAATGTCTGGCTATGTCTTTAATGGTTATATACTTCATGGTTGATGATTGTTTAAATCAAAACAAAGATATCGGTTTCGATCAACAAATCCTAATTTTTAAGAACGTTTGTGCTAGAAGCCGAATGCCGTTCATGTTTATGCAATGCTTTTGTAACGTTTGCAGATTTTGGGAACGTTCCCGCAATCGTTTGCAGGAAAAAGATCTGCAAAAAAACATTTTTCCAGGTTCCCATTCTTTATCTTTGTTACATCATAATTATGTCGAACTAAATCTAAAGAAAGTATGAAAACACAATTCTTTTCTTGTAAGTGCGATCCAAAACAAATCAAAGTTTACTATACATTGAATCGGTAAGATTCTAAATATATGAATGATTTTGAAATGATTCATTTTGAATTTAACACCAAAGTTAAACTTAAGGATAAAAATAGGAATGGACAAGAAAGTACTAAGTATGGAAATCACGAAGCGGGGTCCAATAGTGGGCAACTATGATGTAGTTGTTTGCGGTGGAGGGCCTGCTGGTTTTATAGCAGCAATTGCTGCTGCTCGATGTGGCGCGAAGACTGCTGTTGTGGAACAATATGGCTTTTTAGGTGGAATGGCTACAATGGGGCTTGTAACTCCTTTGAGTGTATTCACTTATAATAATGAGAAGGTGATAGGTGGCATTCCATGGGAGTTTATCGAACGACTTGAGAAAATGGGGGGCTGTATCATTGAGAAACCTCTCGGAAATGTGGCTTTTGATCCGGAGCTTTACAAACTTTTATGCCAGCGAATGATGCTCGAAGCCGGCGTGGATATGTATATGCACTCTTATCTAAGTGGTTGTCAGATAAAAGATGGCAAAATATCCAGTGTCCTTTTTGAAAATAAGAATGGGACAGAGGCTATCAGTGCCGATATATATATCGATTGTACGGGTGATGGTGATCTTGCTGCTATGGCAGGTGTTCCAATGCAGGCTGATGAATGTAAACCTCTGCAACCTCTTTCAACCTATTTTATTTTAGGAGGTGTGGATACGGATTCACCTATGATAATCGATGCCATGCACCATAACAAACAAGGGCAGAATTGTCATTGCATTGCAGTTCGTGAGAAACTTCTTGAAATGAAAGATGTGCTTGGTATCCCCGAATTTGGAGGTCCCTGGTTTTGTACAACTCTTCGTCCGGGTGAAGTAACGGTCAATATGACTCGTACTGCAGGAAATGCTGTCGATAATCGAAATTTTACCGCAGCCGAATGTCGTTTGCGGGAAGATGTATTCAAAATAGCACGAATCCTTAAAGAAAACTTTGAAGAGTTTAAAAACAGTTATGTGACGACGGTTGCCGTACATGCCGGTATTCGTGAGACACGTCGTATCAAAGGTATACATACAATCACAGGAGAAGAGTATGTGAACGCTTATAAGTATCCTGATAGCATATCACGCGGCGCACACCCTATAGATATCCATGTTGCAGCAGGTGCAGCACAGAACGTTACTTTCCTTAAAAAAGCTGCGTATGTACCTTATCGAGCTCTTGTAGCTGATAACTTCCCGAATTTGCTTGTAGCCGGGCGTTGTATAAGTGCCGATAAAACTTCTTTTGCATCGCTTCGTGTTCAGGCAAGTTGTATGGGGGTAGGGCAGGCTGCAGGAGTGGCGGCCGCGCAATGTATAAGGGCCGGTGTGACAGTACAAAAGGCTGATGTAGACAAACTCATAGAAGAATTGAAGAAACTTGGAGCAATAATATAAAGTATATGGAATCTTTAGACTATTTTGTTATCTTACTCTACTTTCTCGGATTGATAGCCGTGAGTGTTGTGATGTCGCGGAAAATTAAAAACTCCGAAGATATGTTTATTGCCGGGCGAAATTCTTCGTGGTGGCTGTCGGGAGTCTCTTCTTACATGACCATTTTCTCGGCAAGTACCTTTGTCGTTTGGGGAGGCGTTGCTTATAAATCAGGTATAGTTGCGGTAATTGTTGCACTTTGCCTTGGTGTGGCATCATTTATTGTCGGTAAATGGATCTCCGGCAAATGGCGTCAGTTGCGTATCAAATCGCCGGGGGAGTTTCTCACGATCCGCTTCGGACACCGCACAGTGAGTTTTTACACGATTTCAGGAATTGTAGCCCGTGCGGTGCATACGGCAGTGTCTCTGTATGCGGTAGCGGTTGTGATGTGTGCGCTTATCAAGGTCGATGGCGGCAGTATTTTTGCGAGTACAGGTATGCTAGGCGATTCACCGGAGGGTTATCTTAGCATTTGGTGGGCACTTCTCATACTTGGTGCCATCGCTCTTGGATATACCATTGCCGGAGGTTTTCTTGCCGTACTAATGACCGATGTGATTCAATTCGGAGTACTTCTGGCTGTGGTTGTATTTATGATCCCTCTCTCATTTAACGCAGTTGGAGGTGTAAGCGCATTCATCGATAAAGCAAATGAGATACCGGGATTCTTCTCGGGTACGTCTCCGACCTATACATGGGTATGGCTTTTATTGTGGATATTTCTTAATGTAGCCATGATTGGTGGCGATTGGCCGTTTGTACAACGTTACATAAGTGTGCCTACTACAAGAGATGCGAAGAAGAGTACTTATTTGATAGGAATACTTTATCTCGTCACTCCCCTCATTTGGTATCTGCCTACCATGATTTATCGTGTAATGGAACCCGGACTTGCACTTGATTTGGATGCAACTACAATGACTTTCAACGGTGAACATGCTTATGTGAATATGAGCAAACTCGTGCTCATGAAAGGAATGGTAGGCATGATGTTGGCAGCGATGCTATCGGCCACATTGAGCAATGTTTCGGGCATTTTGAATGTGTATGCAAATGTATATACTTATGATATTTGGGGACACAAAGAGAAAAATCGTCAGGCAGATGAGAAAAAGCGTATAAAGGTAGGTCGTCTCTTTACATTTGTTTTTGGACTTGTGATAATTGCCTTGTCGATGTTCATACCTTTTGCCGGAGGTGCAGAAAAGGTCGTGGTAACCCTTCTTACTATGGTGATGTGTCCTTTATATATTCCGTCAATATGGGGACTGTTCTCAAAGCGGTTGACAGGTAACCAACTTATTACTGCAATGGTGCTTACTTGGTTCGTGGGTATTATGGCTCGTATCATCATTCCTGCCTCCGTCATTAGTCCAAGCATAATAGAATCGGTTTCCGGTTGTGTACTTCCCGTACTTATTCTTGTAATGATGGAAATTTGGTCGGTACGCAAAAAGTATGAAGACAATGGCTATCAAGCCATTTGCGAATATACTGATCCTGATGCCGACCGCGAGCCAACCTCAAAGGAGAAAAAAGCGGTACGAAATTATTCGCATTTGGCCGTTAACTGCTTTTGTATAACCCTTGGAGTCGTTGCACTCTTGCTGGTTGGTCTGCTCATTGTCGGCGATCCAAAGACTCTTGCGGTAAAAAATATCGTAATAGGAAGTATCGTACTGATTGTTGCCACTATACTTGCTTATGTGATATACAGAATCATGTATGCAAAGCAGGTGAAAATATCTAATTAGTCATTATTAATTAACCCTAAATACTAATCAAATGAACCTAAAGATGTTATTGTTTGCAAGTGTGTCGCTTGTTATTTTTGCATCTTGTCACGATTCGGATACTCCGTACATGACACTCGCGACAAAGACACTTGTTGTAGAAGCAGAAGGTGGTCTTTTCACCGTTGATCTTGAATCAAATGTCTTTTACAGAGTCAATAACGACTGCCAGGCCGAAGGAAGCGATAGCCATTGGGCAGTTATTGATTCTCATGAGACACAAGGTGAGATTACTAAATTTACAATCAAAATTTCTGAAAATTCATCGGCTACTTCTCGTACTGGTGCAATTCGTTTCATTGGTGATGATGTAACTCCTCTAAAGCTGGCTATTACTCAGAAGGGGATTGTTCCTAAGGGCATCAGCCCTGCCACCGAATCGGTTGATGCAGCTACAACGGAATCTTCGTTCAAAGTCTTTGGCGATAAAGAGTGGAGAGCTGTTTGTATAGATGCGGATGTGACCGTTTCTCCTACAAATGGGGTAGGCGAATGTGACATTAAACTTACTTTCCCGGAAAACAAGACATTTGTAAAGCGGACAATAGAAGTAACGGTAACCATCCTGGATGATAAAGACTATACATATACTCTTGTACAAGATGCTTTTTCGGGTATTTTAGCTGATTGGGATTTGAAGAGTTTAACCAGCAATACGAGTGGAACATTTGCTGATGGTGAAGCACAGTCGGTATTCCCGGGAGCCAATGGCAAGTATATTGCTCCAAGTGCCGGAAGTGGTAAAATAGAGTATTGGGCATGTGACCGAACAGGTTATATAGCGCAGACAGCTATTTGCGACCGCGCAGTGGGCGGTAATGGTGACCCGTATGTATCAGGAGCTATTCCTGGCGATTATTGGTATATCTATGGCGATGCGAAAGGTGCGATAATTCCTGCCGGTACAAAGATCCATTTCTATTTTGTGACTAAATTGGGAACGATGTGTTCCAGCTACTGGATGATCGAGTTCAAGGATGGGGAGGAATGGAAACCGGCTCTTCCGACTTCGACTCTTCTGGAAAGTGCGACAGAAACGATATCGGGTGCTTCCATTGATTATTCGGCAACAATTACCTACAATTTTGCAGGAATGTTGCTTGATACCAGCAACAATGGTGCATATATCCCTGCCGAAGGAGTATTTACGACAACTAAAGATATGGATGAGATTGTCTTAAGATTTGGACAAGCAGGTCGTTTAGGTCTTAGTGGTGCTAGATATTCTGGAAAATATATCGACTGCACACACGCAAGTGGTCAGACACGTTTTTCGGCGCAACATCCGAGTAACCCTGAAACAGGTGCGGCGATCAAAGAGTATAACCAACATGTATTGCTTGAAATCGTAGAATGAATATTATGAAGAAAAGTATATTAAGCCTGTTATTGGCATGTTTCCTGCAAATCAATCTGGCTTTTGCACAGAATGTAATGAAGGGTGTCGTTAGCGATGCCAATGGTCCTCTTGTCGGAGTTGTGATCCATGATAAAAACAATGGAAAAGGTACTACCTCCGATATGTCGGGAAAGTATGCGCTTAGTGGTGCGGAATCAGGGCATACAATAGAATTCCGTTATCTGGGTTATATGACCGAACATGTTGTATGGGATGGTAAAAGTGTGGTAAATATAAAACTTAAAGAGGATGCTGTACAGCTTGAAGAAACGGTCGTTATCGGTTATGGATCTGTAAAGAAGAAAGATCTTACAGGTGCAGTCGGTGTAATCAACAATTCATTGATCGAGAGGCAGAGTACTTCGCAACTTTCGCAATCTTTGCAAGGATTGATTCCGGGACTTACGGTTACTCGTTCAAGCAGTATGCCGGGAGCGAGTGCTACGGTGCAGGTTCGTGGTGTGACAACCATGTCTGATTCGAGTCCGCTTATCCTTGTCGATGGTATGATGGTCAGTAGCCTCGATAATATAGCAAGTGAAGACGTGCAGCAGATTACTGTACTTAAGGATGCGGCTTCTGCATCTATTTATGGTGCCCGTGCTGCTGCTGGTGTTATCTTGATAACAACTAAGGAGGCAACCGAGGGACAACTTTCGATCGGTTACAACGGGGAGGTTTCCTTATCTTCTCCTACCGAATTTCCGAAATTCCTGACCGACCCTTATCATTACATGACAATGTATAATGAATGGTCATGGAACGATGCCGGTAATCCTGCGGGGGGCGAGTTTGCCAACTATTCACAGGATTACATCGACAACTATGCTACCAACAACAGGTATGACCCCATTCAATATCCTATCTATGATTGGAAAGATGCCATTCTTTCGAGCACCGCTATGCGGCATAAGCACAATTTGACAATGACGTATGGCAACAAGGTAATCAAGAGTCACACTTCCGCTACTTACGAAAATGCTGACGCTGTCTACAAAGGTTCAAACCACGAAAGAATCTCTATCCGTTCTCGTAATAATCTGAAGATTAGTGATAAACTCTCCGGTTCTATTGATTTTTCGGTACGTTATGCCACGAAAAACGACCCCACTTCCGGTAGTCCGATTCGTGCGGCTTATATGTATCCTTCCATTTATTTAGGACTTTATCCGGACGGTCGTGTAGGTCCCGGTAAAGACGGCAGTCTTAGTAATACACTTGCCGCTTTATTGGAAGGCGGAGAAAAAAAGACTGTATCTAATACAATGACCGGTAAATTCTCGTTGAGCTATAAGCCTATAAAAGATTTGACCATTACTGCTAATTTGACTCCTACCATTGGAAATGTTTCAATCAAGGAGATGAAGAAAGCCATACCTGTTTATGATGCATACGAAACCGATGTTATGTTGGGATATGTTTCGGGATATACTTCTAATTCGTTAAGTGAAGAACGCCGTAACATCAAATCATTGGAGAAACAATTCATCGCTACATACGATAAAACCTTTAGCAAGGTACATAACTTCAATGCCATGGTCGGTTATGAGGATTATAGCTATACGTATGAAACGATGTCGGGGTCGACAAACGATATGTCTTTGTCTTCTTTCCCTTATCTTGATTTGGCGAATAAAAATGCTCTTGCTGTAGCCGGCAATTCTTATCAGAATGCCTATCGTTCATTTTTTGGCCGTATCATGTATAATTACGACAGCCGCTACTACCTCCAACTCAATGCTCGTGAAGACGGATCTTCACGTTTTCACAAGGATCACCGTTGGGGATTCTTCCCGTCGGCATCGGTTGGTTGGGTAATTTCTAATGAGAAATTCATGCAAAATATAACCCCGATAAGTTATCTGAAGTTTCGTGCCTCTATCGGTACTCTCGGTAATGAGCGGATTGGAAATTATCCTTACCAGACATACATTTCGTTCAACAATGCCATTATGTATGACAGTGCAGGATCTACTCCTCAATCTTCAATGTCCGCCGCACAACAAGATTATGCGTATGAGAATATCCATTGGGAGAAAACACAGAGCTGGGATATAGGTGTGGATGCCGCTTTCTTTGACAACCGCCTCGACTTTAGCGCAGACTATTATTATAAAAAGACAACAGATATGCTCTTGTCGGTGGCAATCCCGTCGTTTACCGGTTACTCGGCACCTGACAGGAATGTAGGTAAAATGCACACCCGCGGTTGGGAAGTAAAACTTGGCTGGTCTGACCGTATCGGGGATTTTAGTTATGCGGTAAGTTTTAATATCTCTGATTACAAGTCTATTATAGATAATCTTAACGGCAAGCAGCAGTTTAACAGCGATGGTACTATTATTACTGAAGGTGCAGAATATAACTCATGGTATGGATATAAGACTGCAGGTTTGTTCCAGACCGCAGAGGAAGTCAGCGAAAGTGCTTTGCTTTCGGCTTCTACCAAACCGGGTGATGTAAGATATGTAGATATCAGCGGATCAGATGGTACTCCTGACGGAATTATCAATGAGACATATGACCGCGTAGTGCTTGGCAGTTCGTTGCCACACTATCTTTATGGAGGTTCTATTAGTTTGGGTTGGAAAGGCATCTCCTTCTCTCTACTTTTCAATGGTGTCGGGAAACAACTTTCACGCCTTACCGAAAGTATGATTCGTCCCATGCAGGGACAATGGCTTCCGGCTCCGTCAGTCCTTCTGAACGACAATGGTGACCGTAATTACTGGAGTGTGTATAATACAGCAGAACAGAACGCATCAGTCAGGTATCCTCGCTTGAGTCATCAGGGCGGTGAATACAACAACTATAAAATGTCAGATTTCTGGCTTAGGAGTAGCGCATATATGCGTATAAAGAACATCAATATTGGCTATACAGTTCCTAAAAAAATCGTCTCTAAGGTCGGAATCAAGGGACTTCGGGTGTATGTCAATATCGATGATCCATACTGCTTTGATAGTTATCTTTCTGGATGGGACCCTGAAGCAGGCGCTTCTACCTATATCACACGTACTTATACGTTTGGAGTTGATATTAAATTCTAATAGAGTATGAAAAAATTACATAATATGAAAAAAATACATGTATTGATTTACATGATAGTTCTTCTATCTGTAACTTCTTGTGTGAACCTCGACCTGAATCCTCCTTCAGCTGCATCCAGTGAAAACTGGTTCTCGTCACCGGAGGAAGTTCGAATCTCATTGAATGATTTTTATCGTAGTACCTTCTTTGTTATAGAAGAAGGTTGGACGTTGGACCGTAATACAGATGACTGGGCGCAACGAACCAATATTTATACAATTGCGGCAGGTTCACTGAATGCGTCTTCTACAAGTAATCCCAACATTAAGACTGTTTGGAGTTACACTTATAAGAACATTAGTCGTGCAAACCGGATTTTGGAGGCACTCGACAATCTTGAAGGTAAATATTCCACCACAGAACTTAATACGCTTCGTGCCGAAGCCCGTTTTTTCAGGGCGTTTGCTTATTCACGTTTGATTACTCTTTGGGGAGATGTTCCTTTCTATCTGACTTCAATTACTCCAGAGGAAGCATTTGAGATGGGACGTACCGACAAAGCTGTCGTTTTAAAACAGGTTTATGAAGATTATGACTATGCAGCAGAAAATTTGCCGGTCGCAAATAATAATAGCGGTGCCACCCGTGTGGATAAAGGAACGGCCTATGCTTTCAAGGCTCGTACAGCTCTCTATCAGCACGACTATGGGACTACCGCAAAGGCTGCACAAGACTGTATGGATCTGGGAGTATATGATTTAGCCCCTGATTATGGAGAACTTTTCCGCGATAAGACAAGAGGTAGCAAGGAAGTCATCTTCTCTGTTGTTCACTCAAGTGACCTTGAATTGGATGAAAACGGTCAGCCTACTACACAGTCTATCGGTTCATTCATTGCCCGTTCGGCAGGTGGTACACATAATGCGCAACCTTCATGGGAACTTCTTGCTGTCTACGAAATGACGAATGGTAAGACGATCGATGAGCCCGGCAGTGGTTTTGATCCTCGCGATCCATTTGCCAACCGTGATCCCCGTTGTTTGGAAACATTTGCTGCTCCCGGTAGCCGTATCTATGGTATTGAGTGGAATCCTGCGCCAAATGCACTTGAGGTAATGGATTATACGCAAAATCGCATGGTTACAAACAAAGATTCAAAAGGCGGTTCGGATGCTTCCAACTGCGCTTACAATGGTTGCTGCCTGCGCAAAGGCGCGCAAGAATCATGGCGTACTACTTTGTATAACGACAATCCCGTCATTCTCATGCGTTATGCCGATGTGTTGTTGATGTATGCCGAAGCTAAGATTGAACTGGGAGATATTGATGCTACTGTTCTGGCTTGTATCAACGATGTCCGTGCTCGTGCTTATAGCACTACCCGTACGCAAACCAACGACTATCCGTCCATCACCACCACCGATCAGACGGTATTGCGTAAAGTGCTTCGTCGTGAGCGTCGTGTGGAGTTTGCATGGGAAAATCTGCGTTATTTCGACTTGCTTCGTTGGCATCAGTTTGAGAATGCTTTCGGACACAATATGTACGGATTTACTCGTACGGCCAATAGAGCAAAGGAATATTTTGCGGCAGGCAACTGGTTCTGGCCACAGACTCCGGCATTTGATGAAGACGGATTCCCTTCCTTTGAAGCGATGGCTGATGGGACTTATATCGTTCAGCATGGAGAACGTAAGTTTGATGAGAAGATTTATTTGTGGCCATTGCCAAGTGATGATGTACTAATCATGAATGGCAAACTTGTTCAGAACCCAGGGTACTAACTTTATTAAATAAATGATAATATGAGCATTGGAGAAATTTTATTGCACAGTCGGTATCAACCATTAAAGAGGGTGTTGAGCTATGATGTATTCAACACAGGCTTTAACGGCTGGATGACATTGATGCCTAATTTTACGGAATATCCGAATTTTGATGTTCCTAAGACATTGGTCAATAAAGATCAGTGGCCACCGGTCATGCTTAGTTCCGCTACCTTTAGGTATCCGGGTACTCATGGGGCAATGTCCGGTACTTATTCTCTTAAACTCTCGACAAGACCTGTTGCAGCGCCTTATACGGAGATTCCGGCAGAGGGATGCCTGGGACATGCCATTAAGCGACTTTCATTCTCTCGTCCGGGCTGCAAATATTTGCAGATAGAATGCTGGTTTACATATACGGCGGAGCAGGATGTGGTTGATGGCGGTGATCGTCCGCAACCGGGTTTACATGAGAGTTCAATCCGCGACTTCGGTATGGGATTTGATGTACAGGAAGGTGGAAAACGCTATCATGTAGGAATACGCTATCTCAATGCAGTGGACGGAAAGTTAATGCAGAAGTGGCAGTATGAACATTCGGATGAAGACGTTACAGATCGTGATTGGGCTTATGGACTTGACGGAGATTGGTGTAAGAAGGGTGTCGATCCTTGGTGGTTTGGTCGTCGTTATCCTAATGGTGACCATGATGGGTTCAAAGATTTGAACGATGGTCATCAGAAACTCATTTACAATGAGACTGATTGCAAACTCAATTGGCAATATATGCGCCTGAAACTTGACACACAGCTTCGCGAATATGTGGAGTTCCAATGTCAGGACAGAATTTGGGATATGCGTGGCATTGCAGCCGATACTGTTGATGGATATAACCGTATCGACAACCTTATCAACCCTCTTTTCTGGGTGGGTACTGATACCAATCGTCGTGTATTCTTTTATATAGATTCAGTTGTTGTTTCACAAGAATAAGGAGGAATGTAATATATGAAAATGTTTAATGATTCCCATCTTGAGGTAAAGAAGTTTTTTAAAGGAACTTTCTTCACTCATCCTTACGAGGCTGGTTGGGCAGATGAGGCTATATTCTTTGTTATGGTTGAGAAAATAGAGGGAGATCCTGTATTCGAAGGTCGTGTACAACTATCGCAAGACGGTGTGCATTGGGCTGATGACGGCAGTATTCCTACGATCTTCAAAGGACTTGGCCAACATATTATAAAAGTGAATTCAAATTTTGGTAATTATATTCGTCTTGCCGTCAGCATTGAAGGCGGAGAGATGTTTTTAAATCTTCATATAGCATGCAAAGGTTAATATTTATTTTCAGTTTGTTCATCCTTGCGATTGTAGGGTGCAGTTCTAATGAATCTCAATCATTTTTGATTCGTCCGGACGGAGGTGAAGAAGGTGGAGATGACTCTGCCACCGAAATAGAGATAGGTAAAACTATTCCTGCTTGGCAAGAAGGTGTGATGGATATTCATTTCATCAATACAACTACGGGTGAAAGCGTGTTTGTAATATTCCCGGATGGTACGCAAATGCTTATTGATGCCGCAAGTTCGAGTGTTACAACCAACTCTAATGGTAATACGACCAACACCGGTATTCGTAGTCGTTGGGATCCAACCTTAACTTCTACCCGTGGCTCACAAATTATAGCTGATTACATTCGTAAGTGTATGGCATGGACAGGTAACAGTACGATAGATTATGCGGTACTTACCCACTTCCATAATGACCACTTCGGTGGTTATAATACATCCTTGCCGAAATCTTCCAATTCCGATACCTATTCGTTGATAGGTTATGCCGAGATCTTTGACAATTTTAAAATTGGCACGCTTCTCGATCGTGGTTACCCCGATTATAACTATCCGTTCGACATGGCGACAATGGCAGATAATGCTTCAAGTTGTAACAACTATATCAATGCGGTGAAATGGAATGTTGCTAATAAAAAGTTCGAGGCTGCGATATTTAAAGCAGGGGCAAATAATCAAATAGTTCAGAAGTACAATTCAGCGAAGTATCCTACTGCAAAGGTGCAAAATGTTGCTGTGAATGGAGAAATTTGGACAGGTTCGGGCACTGCCACAAAGAAGACATTCCCTGAACTCTCGGAGATTTCATACAAAAACAGCAAAGACATTACAGCCAGTGACAATTGTCCGCCGGAGAACATAACCAGTTGTGTGATGAAAGTCTCGTATGGCAACTTTGACTTCTTTGCCGGTGGTGATCTTCAGTATAACGGACGCTCGAGTTATGCATGGAAAGATGCCGAATTGCCATGCGCAAAAGCCGTAGGCCAGGTAGAAGTGATGAAAGCCGACCATCATGGTGTAACCAACACCAATCAGGCCGATGCTCTGAAAGCACTCAATCCACAAACGATTGTTATTAATTCATGGGTCGATTGTCATCCCCGCACCGATATATTGAATTCGATGGAGACAACACTCCCTGCGTGTGATATATTTATCACTAACTTCTGGCAGGGCGATCGTCCCAGTGGAGTAGACGACCGGGTAACGGCAGAAGAGGCTGCGAGAGTAAAGGGATATGATGGACATATTGTAGTTCGTGTGACCGATGGAGGAAACAAATATAGAGTAATGACGACCACAGATTCTGATGGGGCAATGACTGTTAAGGCTGTTTCCGGTCCATATACAAGCAGATAATGAATACAAAATATTATGATGTATTAGTAGCAGGTGCAGGGCCTGCCGGAATATGTGCGGCTGTAGCCGCTGCCCGGCAGGGGGCACATGTTGCTCTTATCGAAAGATATGGAGTCATTGGAGGTAATCTGACCGCTGGGTATGTCGGTCCTATTCTCGGTAGTGTAGGTAAGAACACTATGCGCGATGAGGTTTGTTCTATTCTTGGCGTCAAAGACAATGACTGGATTGGGGAGCATGGAAATGCTCACGATTTTGAAGAGGCAAAACTTACATTGGCAGAATTTGTTGCGAAGGAAAAGAATATCGATGTCTTTTTGCAATGTTGTGTGTCGGATGTTATTCGTGACGGAAAAGTGATAAAAGGCATTAAGTGCGCAAGTAACGAGGGGACACTCTGTTTTGAGGCTGCAGTTACCATAGATTGCACTGGCGATGCAGTGGTGTCTTTTCTTGCCGGTGCAAAAATAGAAAAAGGGCGCGATGACGGACTTATGCAGCCTGTAACCCTTGAATATACTATTGACGGAGTAGATGAATCAAAGGGGCTTATTTGCATTGGAGATGTAGATGATGTTCAACTTAATGGCGAGCGTTTCCTTGATTGGTGCAAAAAGAAAGCTGACGACGGTAAACTTCCCCCAATTCTTGCTGCTGTACGTTTGCATCCATCAGTCAGATCGGGTTGCCGTCAAGTAAATACGACACAGGTCAATAGAGTGGATATAACTTCAGTAGGATCTATTTTCACCGCTGATCTTGAACTTAGACAACAGATACGTCTCCTGACTCAATTTTTGAGAGAAAATTTGCCGGGTTACGAGAACTGTAGAGTGATCGGAAGTGGTACAACAACTGGAGTGCGTGAAAGCCGCAGAGTGATGGGCGACTATGTGATTGATGCCGATGAGATGGCGGAAGGCTGCCGCTTTGCTGATGTGGTAGTACATAAAGCATTGTTCATTGTCGATATACATAATCCTGATGGAGCCGGACAGGCGGAACCGAGCATACAATATTGCAAACCATACGATTTGCCGTATCGTTGTTTTCTCCCGTTGGGCTTAGAAGGGCTTCTTGTGGCGGGACGGTGCATATCGGGTACTCACAGAGCCCACGCTTCATACCGTGTCATGAGTATTTGTATGGCAATGGGAGAGGCTGTTGGTATTGCTGCTGCCATGAGTGCATCGCAGAATTGTACTCCGCGTGCTCTCGATGTAGGAGAGTTGCAGCGACGGCTTGAATCGTTAGGCGTAGAGCTATTCGATTAACGTAGAACATAATCATACTTTAAATTTATAGAGCATACTTATGAAAAAAATATATTTGTCTGTCGTGTGCTTATTGGTCTCTATTCCCCTTATCGCCCAGTTGTATGTTGAGCCGGAGAAGGAAGTAGAGTGCTCTGTCTTCTTGGCAAAGGAAGGACGGGGGCGAGCACAGCAAGGACTTGAAATATGGGATGATTACATATTCTCGTGCGAGGATGGAGGGCATGTGAATATATATGATTTCAAAAGTGCAGATTCGAAACCCTTAGCAGGCTTTGAACTGGCTTCCTCCCATCCTGACAACCATGTAAATAATGTATGTTTTGGTGTTGAGACAAAACGAGGAGCATCATTTCCTTTACTATATATAACAAATGGCAAGGTAGGAAGTGAATTGGAATGGTTGTGTTTTGTAGAGAGTATAACTCGCCGTGGGAAACGTTTTAGCAGCGAAATCGTACAGACAATCGAACTAGATGGTTCGAAGTGGGCGGAGAAAGGGTATGTCTCTATCTTCGGAGCGCCGAGTTGGCTGGTCGATCGGGAACGTGGCTTTATATGGATATTTTCGGCACGTAAGCGTACGGTAGCGAAAGTGACAAAGAATGCATGGGAGAACCAGTATGTCGCCACCAAGTTCCGCATACCATCGTTAAGTGAGGGTGCAAAGGTGCGGCTTGACCAAAATGACATTCTTGATCAGGTGGTGTTTCCCTATGATGTATGGTTCACGCAAGCGGGCTGTATGCATGATGGTAAAATATACTATTGCTTCGGAGTTGGGAAGCAAGATGACAACCGTCCTTCCTGCATCCGGGTGTATGATACTGATACGCGGACAATTACTGCACGATACAATGTGCAGGAACAAGTCATTTACGAACCGGAAGATATTGTGATAAAAGATGGAGCCATGTATGTCAATACCAATACAAACGCAAAAAAGACATCCGACCTTCCTTGCATATTCAAACTCTCTCTTCCAAAAGAAAAGCGGATAGGGGAAAATCCTCTCGATGAGATACGCAAGGATCCGGAACGTGCAGGTGGCGTGTATTATGTGACCGATCTTTCACATAGGGTTACGCCGACCCCTAAAGGGTATAAACCTTTCTATATAAATGGCTATTTCCGTCACGGAGCACGTCAGATAGACGATGCGGTAACTTATCCTGCCATATACGGCGTATTGGAGAAAGCTCATGATACGAACAACCTTACAGACTTCGGGAAGGCTCTATACGAACGCCTTGAACCGTTCAAGATGAATGTGTTCTATAAAGAAGGTGATCTGACGCAGATCGGTTATCGCCAGACGCGGGAAATAGGCCGAAGAATGGTACAAAACTATCCTGAAGTATTTGAAAACCATCCTTATTTGAAAACTAACGCGACAAATGTACTTCGAGTGGCAGCTACAATGCAATCGGTGAATTCGGGGATTTTGTCACTGAAACCCGAGCTTGAATGGGCAGAGATAGACAACTCTCGTTCATTTCTTACCACACTGAATCCTTATGGCAATGTATGTCCCGACAGAAGTACGCTCGATAAGTATATACTTGGTAAGGAAAATAGTTGGTATAAAAAATATCGTTCATACATAGATGAAAAGTTGGATGTTGATGTTTTTTTTACAAGGCTGTTTATAGACATTACACAAATAGAAAGTGAGTATGATAAATATGACCTTGTCCATCGCTTCTGGTTAATGGCGTCACTTATGCAATGTCTCGACCGGCAAGTGCCTATCTGGGATATCTTTACAGAAAAGGAAATATTGGCTTGGGCAGAAATCGAAAACTATAAGTATTTTGCGCAGAAGGGGCCTGAGCCTGTATCCCACGGGCGGAGTTGGGGGCTTGCATCGCGCACGTTACGCCATCTATTAGACGAATCTGCCGAAGATATTGCCCGTAAACGTCATGGTATAAATCTCAACTTCGGACACGATGGTGTTCTTATGGCCATCTTGACAAATCTACAGGTTGGGACGTGGGCACGTGAGGCAAGTAATTCCAAAGAAGCTTTGCAGAGTTGGAAGTATTGGGATATTCCGATGGGGGCGAATCTTCAGATGATATTTTATCAATCGGAAGACAATTCGGATATTCTAGTCAAGTTTATGCTGAATGAAAAAGATCTTCAGCTACCGCTTGAAGCGGTTGAAGCATCTTATTACAAATGGAACGAGGTTTATAAATTCTATATCGAACATTGCGACAAGGTTGAAAGATCACTTGCCGAAACACTGAAATTATCGTATGAAGACTTTTAATTACAATCGTGCCGAAATTAAGGCTGGAATAGTACATTTCGGCGTTGGGAACTTCCACCGTGCGCATCTCGAAGCTTATACAAATCTTTTGCTTGAAGATCCGTCGCAAAAATGCTGGGGTGTGTTTGGAGCAATGATTATGCCTACAGACGGGATACTGTTCAATGCTCTCAAAGAAGAAAATGGTATATATCAGTTAACGACCTGCAGCCCTTCCGGCGAACGGCATAGTATGTTGATTGGCTCGCTTGTCGAACTCGCATGGGGGGAAATAGATAGTGAACCAATCATTGCTAAAATAGCATCGGAGGAGATAAAAATCATTACTTTGACCATAACTGAAGGGGGGTATAAGGCTGATTTAGATAAGCCACGCACAGTATTCTGGTATGTAGCCGAAGGACTTAAACGTCGAATGGAGCAAGATTTGCCGATTACGATTCTTTCGTGCGATAACATGCAACAGAATGGCAATGCTGCAAAATGTGCGTTTATGTCATACTTCGAAGCGAAATATCCCGAGGTGGCAGCGTGGGCAGAAAAGAAAGTGACGTTCCCCAATTCGATGGTGGATAGAATCACTCCTGCAACAAAATCGGGGAAAATTACTAATGTGTGCTGTGAAGATTTCATACAATGTGTCGTTGAAGATAATTTCATTGCAGGCCGCCCTGCATGGGAGAAAGTGGGAGTTACATTCACGGACGATGTGACCCCGTATGAAATCATGAAATTAAGTCTTCTCAATGCATCGCATACACTTCTGTCTTATCCTGCCTATATGGAAGGATTCAGGAAGGTTGATACTGTATTGGCAGATGAGAGGTACCGCACAATGATAAAGTTGTTTATGAACAGGGATGTTACTCCTTATGTTCCGGTTCCCGAGGGTGTTGACCTTGAAGCGTATAAAGATTTGCTTATCAAACGATTCTCAAACAAGGCGATAAGCGATCAAGTATCGCGACTTTGCGGTGATGGCATCGCGAAGTTTGCAGTCTATGTAGTACCCATACTCAAACAGATGTTACGGGATGGAAAGGATATTTCGATAGAGGCTTTCCTGGTAGCTGTTTATTGCAAATATCTTGTAGGTGCACACACAGAGTCTGGGGAGGATATAACTATTTTCGAACCTCACATTACTCCGGCGGACAAGATGCTGATTTCTGGAGGATCACCAGTTGAGTTCTTGAAAATATCGCCTTTTGTGTCATTGGAACTAGACAAATATCCTGTATTTATGGAAAAGTATGAGCTGTTTTATGGCATGAGCGTAGCAGAAGGATTAAAGGTCTTATTGCAGTAAACAACTAAAAACAACAAAACCATGAAGAAGTTTTTTATTCCGGTTGTTCTGTTACTGTTGTGTGTAGTATCGGTTTCGGCACAAAAACAGGTTGAAGCATCTACACTTAACCTGATAGGTAAGCCGTTTGAATTGACCCCCAATCCATATCATAGAGTCGATACATTGGTTTATAAAGGTTTTAATCGGACGGAAAATCGGCAAGTTCGTTGCCCGGCTGGTATGGCTGTACTGTTTAAAACAAACACACGTAATATACATATTACGACAAAGTGGGGGTATGTATATTCGAGTAACTCGACAATGCCAATCTCTTATAAGGGATACGATCTTTATATCAAAAATGCGGACGGACAATGGCAGTATGCGGCAAGTGGTTCATCGAAAGCGTATAAAAGCGAACGTATTGAGACGTTTGCACTTATAGAGAATATGGATGGTACAATGCACGAATGCATGATGTATATGCCGATGTATTCAGAGGTTATTTCTTGTAAGATAGGGATAGATGACGACGCTGTTATCGAGCCGTTGAAGTCGGACTTTCGTCATAAGATAGTGGTATATGGCTCTTCATTTACGCAAGGAGTAAGTACGGATCGGTCTGGCATGAGTTATCCTATGCAATTTATGCGCAATACGGGCTTTCAAATCGTGTCGCTTGCAACAAGCGGACGTTGTTTGATGCAACCTTACATGACCGATGTCCTTGTGGAAGTAAGAGCTGATGCTTTTATATTCGATACCTTTTCGAATCCTGATGCAGAATTGATAAGAGAGCGCTTGATACCGTTTATCAATCGGCTCATAGCAGCGCATCCGGGCACTCCGTTGATATTTCAGCGTACTATCTATCGTGAACGACGCACATTCGACACAGTTCTTGATGCGAAAGAACAGGCTAAAGCCGCAACTGTAGAAGAGTTGTTTGCAAAGATCCTTGTTGACCCGAAATACAAAGATGTTTATCTAATCACGCCTAATGCTTCCGATGCACACGAGACATCGGTTGATGGAACTCATCCTAATAGTTATGGATATACACTTTGGGCTAAGTCGATAGAGGCTCCGGTAATAGAAATCTTAAGTAAATATGGAATAAAATGAGACAAGCTGTATTGGTAGAACCGAAACATATAGAGTTTCGTGAGGTCGAGGCACCTAAAGCGTCAGACCTGAAAGAACATCAGGTTCTTCTGAATATAAAACGAATAGGTATTTGCGGAAGTGAAATACATTCTTATCATGGATGTCATCCGGCAACCTTCTACCCGGTAGTTCAGGGACATGAATATTCGGCAGTGGTAGTCGCTACAGGGATGGCGGTCACAATATGTAAGGCAGGTGATATTGTCACTGCACGTCCGCAACTTGTGTGTGGGAAGTGTAAGCCTTGTAAAAGAGGAGAGTATAATATTTGTGAAGAACTGAAGGTACAAGCCTTTCAGGCAAATGGAGCCGCGCAAGACTTTTTTGTAGTAGATGATGATAGGATTGCGGTGTTACCTAAAGATATGTCACTTGACTATGGCGCTATGATAGAACCGGTGGCAGTTGGTGCGCATGCAACAATGCGTGGCGGTGATTTAAAAGGTAAAAATGTAGTTGTTTCGGGTGCTGGAACGATTGGAAATCTCGTGGCACAGTTCGCAAAAGCCAGGGGAGCTAAACAAGTTCTAATTACCGATGTGAGTGACTTCAGACTTGAAATGGCCCGTAAATGTGGCATAGAGGATACGCTTAATGTTGCTAAGACGCCATTTAAGGAAGGGATTAAGAGTGTTTTTGGTGATGAAGGTTTCCAAGCCGCATTCGAAGTCGCCGGGGTTGAGTCGAGTATTTGTTCGCTCATGGAATGTATTGAGAAAGGGAGTACCATCGTTGTGGTGGCGGTATTTGACAAAGATCCTTCGCTTAGTATGTTCTATTTGGGAGAACACGAATTAAAGCTGAATGGAACGATGATGTATCGCCATGAAGATTATCTTGCAGCTGTCGATATGGTAAGTTCGGGAGCTATCCATCTCGAACCGCTTATCTCGAATCGCTTCCTGTTTGAACAGTATGATGAGGCATACAAATTTATAGATGAGAATCGTTCGACATCCATGAAAATAATTATTAAATTATAAAACCATGAAAATAATAGGTATAGGAGAAGTTGTTTGGGACTGCTTCCCGGAAGGCAAAAGACTTGGCGGAGCACCTATCAATTTCTGTTTTTTTGCAAAAGAGTTGGGAGCAGATTCGTATCCTGTTACGGCAATAGGCGAAGATGAACTGGGTGATGAAACGATTGTGGTGCTTAAAAAGACCGGACTTGATTTAAGATATGTTTCTCGTAATTGTTTGCCGACGGGAAAAGTGCTAGTGTCGTTGAATGAGGCTGGCGTTCCGCAATATAACATTGTTGAGAATGTTGCTTGGGATGCAATCGAGTGTAGTCGTGCAACAATGGAATTTGTTAGCGATGCAGATGTGGTTTGTTGGGGCTCTTTGGCACAGCGAAGTGAAAAGTCGCGTACTGCAATCTTGAGATTTATAGATGCAGTGCCGAGTACCTCCTTGAAGGTATTCGATATTAATATCAGGCAACATTTTTATTCGACAGAGTTAATTGTGGAATCATTGCAAAAGGCCAATGTTCTCAAATTGAATGAAGACGAGTTACCGTTGCTGATTTCTCTTCTTTCTCTTTCGACAGATTTTGTTGAAGCTATCGCAGAGCTTATTTCTCGTTTCTCACTTAAGTACGTCATATTTACGCAAGGCGCAATGTGTAGTGGAATATACGATGTAAGTGGGGAAGTTTCATCCATTGACACGCCCAAGGTCGAGGTAGCCGATACTGTAGGTGCAGGCGATTCGTTTACCGCTACCTTTGTTGTTAACATACTTAGAGGTGAATCGGTGGCGGAGTCGCATCGTAGAGCAGTTAATGTCTCGGCATATACTTGTACGAAAAGGGGGGCGATAAATCCGTTGCCGGATAGTCAAAAGTAACCTTTAATAACTTTTTCAACCTGTCACTTTTTCCAGAGGCATTCTGTTTATCAATGTTTCGGAAGGGAGACAGGTTGTTTTTATCTGTTTTATATCTACAGTCTATAATTTAAATCCCTGTTCTCTAAATTTTTTCGGAGAAATCCCCATTATCTGCGTAAATATTCTGGAGAAGTAGTAACTATCTTTAAATCCAAGTTTGGAAGCAATTTGTGTGATCTTTAAATCTGTTTTTATCAGTTCAATGCAAGCCCTGTTGACCTTCATTTGAATAAAATAGTTGATAGGTGATTGCCCGGTTGCCTTATAAAATTTGCGGTGGAAGTAAGAAACCGAGTATCCTAAAAAAGCGGCCATTTCTCCGATTGTTACTTTTTGATTGATATGATGGTTCATATAGGCAATTACCCGGTTAATAATACTTTCTGAATACTCACTAACCACTTCGGACGATTTATGGGAATCTTGAAACAGGAAGGTTGCCAGAAAATGTTTCAGACAAATATTCGTATAATTCAGATTGTCAATAGTAAAGCCATTGCGGAGTGTGGAATACATTTCTTCAAAGAGTTTAAACCGTTCTTCTTCACTGGACGAACCGGTATAGTTGGCTTTTGTAGGTATATAAAATTTTTTGGAGAACAATTCTGCTTTTGTACCAATGAAATGCATCCAGTAAATACTCCAGGGAGATTCTTGAGAAGCACCGTAACTATGTGGAATATCAGGAGGCAAAACAATAAATTCATTGGCTGTTAAAGTGTATTTTTGTTTATTTACTTCAATCCAGCCTTTTCCCTCTTTACAATAGATAAAAATATATTGTTTACATCCATGGATACGGTTGATGTAGTGGTACTGTGCATGTGAAAAATGACCAAGAGAATAGAGTATCAAATCTCCGGTTAAAGGGCTGTCTATCATTACATCAATTAAGGAAAGCGGTAGATAGATGAAACGCTCTCCTGGGAAACCTAAGGCTAATTGAATCATAATTTAATAAGATTACATTTACACCGTAAAGTAAGCGATAATAATCTATCTTTTATGCCACTTTACTCCATTTTTTTTGTTTTTTATCCCGACTATCTTTGCAAAAAGGAATTTAATATTAGAAAACATGACTTCAAGAGAAAGATTACAAACAGTATTGTCACACAAAGACGCGGATAGGATAGCGCTGGATTTCGGGGCTACAACCGTCACAGGACTCCATTGTATAATAGTGGAAAAACTGCGTGAATATTATGGTCTTGAAAGGCGACCGGTCAGAATTATCGATCCCTTCCAGATGTTAGGCGAGGTAGACGACGATCTACTGGATCTCATTGGTATAGATACTATCGGTGCATGGGGACGCAAAAACATCTTCGATATTGATGAGACGTGTTTGCACGAACAAGTCACCCCTTGGGGACAAACCATATTGATTGCCCGAGACATCAACCTGACACCGGATGAAGAAGGTGATATATACATCTATGCAGAAGGCGACTGTTCCTGTCCTCCTAGTGCTGTGATGCCTGACGGATGTTACTTCGTGAATGCCATAGAACGGCAAAAAACGATTGATGATGATAACCTGAATCCGGAAGATAATCTTGAAGAGTTCGGCTATATTACAGATGAAGATTTGGACTTTTTGAAACAGGATATAGAAAAGCGTGCTGCAACAGGAAGAGCTGTCGTGGCGAGTTTTGGAGGAACTGCCTTGGGGGATGTAGCCTTTGTGCCGGGGATGGGATTGAAGGATCCTAAAGGTATACGCAGTGTTGCGGAGTGGTACATGTCAACGATGATGCGTCAGGACTATATTCATCAGGTTTTTGAAAAGCAAATTGATATTGCTATTGAGAATTACAAGAAATTATGGCAAGCGGTGGGCGACAAAGTAGATGTTGTGTTTACATGTGGCACAGATTTCGGTTCACAAGAATCACAATTCTGTTCACCGGATACCTTTCGTGAACTATGGCTTCCACATTATAAACGGATGAACGACTGGATACACCAAAATACTACCTGGAAAGTGTTTAAACACTCATGCGGAGCGATTCTCCCTATCCTGCCGGGGATTATTGATGCGGGATTCGATATAATCAACCCTGTTCAGATTAATGCGAAAGATATGGACCCGGTTCGCTTGAAAGAAAATTTTGGCGATCAAATTACTTTCTGGGGTGGAGGTATTGACACTCAAAAAGTGCTGCCTTTCGGCACACCGGAAGAAATCCATACTCATGTATTGAAACAATGTGAAATACTGGGTAAGAATGGCGGATTTGTGTTCAATACCGTTCATAACATACAGGCAAATGTGCCTATAGAGAATGTCGTAGCTATGATTGATGCTTTAAAAACCATAAGAAACAAATAGAATGAGTCAGATCAATATGAAAAGTTGGATAAGTCAAGTTATCCAAAGTAAGGAGAGGATGGCAATTCCTATCATGACACATCCGGGTATCGAACTGACAGGTAAAAGCGTATATGAAGCTGTGACCAATGGCAAGATACACTTTGAAGCAATCAAAGCCCTTTATGATCGATATCCATCAGCGGCAACCACTGTTATAATGGACCTGACCGTAGAAGCAGAAGCTTTTGGGGCGTCGATTACGTTTCCTGAAAATGAAGTACCTTCCGTGACTTGCAGGCTGGTGACTGATTATGAATCAGTCAAGACGTTGGAGATACCAGACTTGGGAAAAGGACGTATTACCGAATATCTTAAAGCTAACGAACTGACTGCAGAATATGTAAAAGACAGACCGGTATTTGCCGGCTGTATCGGTCCTTATTCATTAGCGGGACGTTTGTTTGATATGACGGAAATCATGATAGCTATCTATACCGAGCCCGAAACGGTGGAATTGCTTTTAACTAAATGTGCAGAATTCATCACATCCTACTGTCTGGCGTTAAAATCGGTAGGAGTAAACGGAGTAATCATGGCCGAACCGGCATCCGGATTACTGTCGAATGATGACTGCTCCAGGTATTCGTCTGTATATATAAAAAAGATTGTAGACAAGGTTCAGGATGAAACATTCTCCGTAGTTTTACATAATTGCGGCAATGGTGGACATTGTACAAAAGCAATGTTGGAAACGGGAGCTGCATCTTATCATTTTGGTAATAAGATAAATATGACAGACGCACTCCGTGAATGTCCGTCCGATGTATTGGTCATGGGGAATCTGGATCCGGTCGGTGTGTTCAAGATGGGAACAGCAGAAGAAATAAGGGAAGCAACTTTAAACTTGCTGGAAGAGACCAGGGAGTATGACAATTTCGTGCTTTCTTCCGGCTGTGATATTCCACCGGAAGTACCTGCCGAGAATATCGAATCATTCTACGATGCACTTAATGAATATAACAAGAAAAACTAATATCAGTATGGCGAACTTAAATGATTTATATACTGCAATTCTTACAGGAAAGCTACCTGTTGCAGTAGCAATTACGAAAGAAGCGATAGAAGAGAACGTTGATCCGCAATATGTAATCAACGAATATATGGTCAAAGCTATGGAAGAGATTGGTAGTCGTTTTGAAGCTGGTAAGGCTTTTGTGCCGGAATTATTAATGGCTGCACGTGCTATGAAAGGCTCTTTAGAGTTATTAAAACCGCAATTAGCTAATAATCATAGTCAGCCTATCGGTAAAATAATTATTGGAACTGTAAAAGGTGACTTACATGACATCGGTAAAAATCTTGTAGCATCTATGTTTGAAGGATGCGGGTTTGAGGTAATCAACTTGGGAACAGATGTTTCCGCTAAGAAATTTGTCGATGCAGTGTGTGAACATCATGCTGATATTCTTTGTATGTCCGCCCTGCTGACTACTACAATGAATTATATGCGTGAAGTCATTGCTGCGTTGAACGAATCAGGAATGCGCGGAAGAGTAAAGGTAATGATTGGTGGCGCTCCCACAACGCCCGAATTTGCGAGACAGATAGGTGCGGACGGGTATAGTGATAACGCTAATTCTGCCGTTATATTGGCTAGGAATCTATTGGCATCTTAAGATGGACGATACTGTTATTTCTTGCTCTTCTCTCCAGTTTTCTGTCGAAGGAATATATGAAGCTATGGGATATGGCGGGAATGTGCCGGATCATTCGGTGAATGAACTTGTCAATAGTATCTGGAAGCGTGTTAGAAAGGCCATTACACTACATTTCTATTATCAAATTTTCGATTGCGAGATACTATCTGATAAAGTTCGCATTCAAAATACTATTTTTGAGACTGGAAAGGTTATAGCACGTTCATTAAGGAAATCAAAGCAGATTGCTGTTTTTGTTGCAACTGCAGGGCAGGAATATGAGAATCTGGTTAATGAGATGAAAGCGGAAGACGATCCTGTTTCTTTGTTTATTCTTTATTCCATAGGTACATGCCTGGTAGAAAGTACAGGAGACTATATGGAAAGAGTGTTAAAAGAAGATATTGGAGATAATAATCATACCAACCGTTTTAGTCCGGGGTATTGCGGATGGAGTGTAGAGGAACAGAAAAAACTGTTTTCACTTCTCCCCCTGGGAGTCTGTGATGTTAGATTATCAGATTCGTGCTTGATGCATCCCATAAAATCAATCAGTGGGTTTATAGGTATTGGAGAGGGAGTGACTACAAAAGTTTATAGTTGTCACATTTGCAGGATGAAAAACTGTTTCATGAGAAAAACTAAGAGAAAAGCATGAATAATAAGACTCTTCGTTATCAATAGAATGGTGAAAAGAACGAGGGTACTTCAAAAGGGTACTCTCGATTTTTTATTCGCTCTAAAAAGTTTATCTTGGGACATGTTCATCGATTGTGCAAATATACAACTTAAGGAGGCTTCTGGGGTATGAATTCCAGATTTCCTTCCCGTCTTGACGAAAATATTTCTTCGGATACTCCGGTCAGCCTTGTGAATCAAATTGTTGACGAGCTTGATGTCAGTCCATTGTTGTCCACTTATAAGGGTGGTGTTGTCCTGCGTATTATCCTCGCATGCTTTTGGGTGTTGCTCTTCGCTTACCTGACAATGTGTACTCTTGCTGTAAGATAGCGCGTCTGGAAAAGAAGATTACATGAAGAACGGACAGTTTAAACTGGGATATGGATGCAGATGTCTACAGAAAACCAGTTCATAACAAACTGTGCTTTCTATCACAATCCCGGTGACACGTTGACTTTGATTTCATTTCTATTCTTTTGTGTGTTTTGGAAACTTTAAAATATTGAAATCTACAGAGATTTCAGGCTCTTCTTTACAATACTCAACAGACTTAACTTGGATACATGGGATTTATTTTTAATTGTTAGTTGAAATATGAATACATTTATCATATTGCGTTTTTATTAATTTTTTCATATTTTTGCAGAGAGTTTTTTGAATATTTGTGAAGACATGAATTGTTTTGTGAAAATGAGAAGGCTTTTGTTGTTTATATTCCTTTTCATTAATGTTACTGTAAGCAAGGGACAGATCTATAAGTACATAGGACTTGAAGATGGTTTGAACAATCAGAAAATATACTATATCCAGAAAGACCGAAGAGGGTATATGTGGTTTTTGACCCAGGAAGGGGTAGACCGTTATGATGGTAAACATATCAAGCATTACACCTTTTCAGACGATAGCATGAAGCTGGATTCGCGGATTGCCTTGAGTTGGCTCTATATGGATAGAAGGGATGGCTTATGGGTGATTGGACAAAAAGGACGGATTTTCAAGTATGATTCGAAACATGATAAATTCGAACTGACATATGTACATCCGGAGCTGATTAGAAATAAGTCACAGGCGTTTCTTAATTACGGTTATTTGGATAAGAATGACCATATCTGGCTATGTTATAAAGACACCCTTACTTGGTATAATATCCGTACAGGAAAAATTCTACATTTGGCAATACCGGTTCATGAGGAAATAACTGCCATTGAACAGACGGATAGTAACCAGTTTTTTATCGGTACGGGAAGCGGTTTGTTTCGTGTTAGAGTAGAAGGGGAAGAACTGAAGCTGGTTTCTGATGAGGTTGTGAAAAGTATTGCTGCACCTGTACATGAGCTTTATTATCATGCCGTTTCACAACAGCTGTTTGTGGGAACCTACAAAGAGGGAATACTTATATATGACATGGTTGGAACAGGAAAAATCATCCCCTGCCAATCCCCCAATAATGTAGAGGTTAACCAAATTGTAGCTTTGAACGCTCATGAACTCCTGGTAGCCACAGGTGGAAAAGGAGTATACAAACTGGATGTGAATACGGCTATGAGTGAGCCTTATATAACGGCTGATTATAGTAGCTATAATGGGATGAATGGAAACAATATCAATGATATTTATGTGGATGAAGAAGAACGTATTTGGCTTGCTAATTACCCCACCGGTATCACAATCCGTAATAATCGTTATCAGAGTTACGACCTGATAAAACATTCCCTCGGTAACAACCGGTCTTTGGTGAACGATCAAGTACATGACGTGATGGAGGATAGTGACGGTGATCTTTGGTTCGCAACCAGTAATGGCATTAGTCTCTATCAGACTAAAACAAAAGAATGGCGTTCTTTTTTAAGTTCTTTTGATCCGATATTGGAAGATGGGAATCACATCTTTTTAGCACTTTGTGAGGTTTCTCCCGGTGTGATATGGGCCGGTGGTTTTACCTCCAATATTTATAAGATAGAAAAGAAAGGGTTTAAAATCAGTTATCTTTCTCCTGCTTCTATTGCAGGAATACGTCCCGACCAATATATTTTTGATATTAAAAAGGATTCAAGCGGTGATATATGGTCCGGCGGGTATTATCATTTGAAACGAATCAATCTGGAGAGTAAAAGCGTGCGTTTGTATCCGGGGGTAAGTTCTGTCACCACTATTCTGGAGAAAGATGCCCGGCAGATGTGGATTGGTACGAGGATGGGACTCTATCAGCTTGATAAGCAATCTGGAATTTATCAGTATATTGACCTGCCCATTGAATCTCTTTATATATGTGCATTATATCAGAGAGAAGACGGTATTTTGTATATTGGTACTCGCGGAGCTGGACTTCTTGTTTATGATATCGATAAAGGGAAATTTGTGCATCAGTACCGAACTGACAATTGTGCGCTGATTTCCGATAATATTTATACGATTCTTCCACGTCAGGACAACAGCTTCTTGATGGGGACGGAGAACGGTATTACAATTTATTCACCCGAGGAACACTCCTTTCGTAACTGGACGCGGGAGCAGGGCCTGATGAGTGTCAATTTTAATGCAGGTTCTGCCACAGCTTACAGTAATAGTACCCTTGTTTTTGGTGGGAATGACGGCGCTATCAGGTTCCCGACGGACATACAGATACCAGAACCACATTATTCGCGTCTGTTGTTACGTGATTTTATGATAGCTTATCATCCTGTTTATCCGGGTGACGATGGATCTCCTTTGAAGCAGGATATTGACGAAACTGATCGATTGGAATTAGCTTACGGACAAAACACGTTCTCTCTTGATGTAGCTTCTATTAATTATGATTATCCTTCCAATATTCTTTATTCATGGAAAATTGACGGTTATCATAAAGAATGGAGTCGTCCGAGCTATGATAATCGAATTCTTGTCAGGAATTTGCCTCCCGGTAGCTATACGTTACAAATTCGTGCCATATCCAATGAAGAGAAATATAAGACTTATGAAACGAGGAGCATCCAGATCATTATTACGCCTCCAGTATGGGCCAGCATGTGGGCCATGGTGGGATATGCAATCCTGTTGCTGTTGGTTATGATTATCATATTCCGTATTGTCATGTTGCACAAACAAAAGAAGATTTCGGATGAGAAAACACGTTTTTTTATTAATACAGCTCATGACATACGTACACCGCTTACATTGATAAAAGCACCGTTGGAGGAGGTTGTAGAGAATCATATGGTGACTGATAAAGCATTACCCCATATAAGTATGGCTCTTAGGAATGTGAATACATTACTTCAACTGACAACCAACCTGATAAACTTTGAACGGATAGACATTTACTCTTCTACCCTTTATGTCTCTGAGTATGAGCTGAACTCCTATATGAATGATGTTTGCGCCACTTTCCGCAAATATGCCGAAATGAAACATGTTAGATTTGTTTACGAAAGCAATTTCGACTATCTGAATGTGTGGTTTGATAGTGACAAGATGAGTTCTATTCTGAAAAATATTTTGTCAAATTCGTTAAAGTACACGCCAGAAAATGGTAGTGTGTGTATTTGTGTTTATGAGGAAGGAGCTACTTGGAACATTGAAGTAAAAGATACAGGAATTGGTATTCCTTCATGTGAACAGAAGAAATTGTTCAAGAACTATTTTAGAGGTAGCAATGTTGTCAATCTGAAAGTAACGGGTAGTGGAATTGGGCTTATGTTAGTGTATAAACTGGTTCGGTTGCATAAGGGAAAGATTCAGATCCAAAGTACTGAACAACAGGGTACTTGTGTTCGGATAACTTTTCCGAAAGGAAATAAGCATTTCCATAAAGCTAAATTCATTTCCCCTAAAGAGGTGGATGAATGTCCGGAAGCTACCATGTTGGGTGAAGCTCCGAATTTGCCGGTCATGAAATCGCCACAGATGAACAGCTCTTCGCAACGTGTTTTGGTAGTGGAAGATAATGATGATTTGCGCAATTATCTTTTTGATATGCTTGCTGTGAGTTATAACGTTCAGTCTTGTTCTAATGGAAAAGATGCACTTGTCATTATACGGGAATTCAATCCGGATCTTGTCATATCCGATATAATGATGCCCGAGATGAGTGGGGATGAACTATGTTCAACTATAAAGAGGGATATTGAAATGTCTCATATTCCAGTCATTTTGCTAACCGCACTAGGGGATGAGAAAAATATGCTTGGAGGACTGGAAATCGGAGCGGATGCTTATATCACCAAACCTTTTAGTGTGGGAATATTCAAGGTTACCGTTAAAAACATACTTGCGAATCGTGCATTGCTTCGTCAAGCTTATAATAGTATTGAAGATGAAGAAAAGCATTTACCAGCCAATTGTTCTAATACTTTGGATTGGAAGTTTATAGCTTCAGTTAAAGAATGTATAGAGAAGAACATGGGAGATCTGGACTTTACTGTGGATATACTTAGCAGTCAGCATCATATGAGTCGTACGAGTTTCTACAATAAATTAAAGGCATTGACCGGTTATGCCCCGGCTGATTATATCCGGATGATACGTTTGCAACATGCTGCACAGTTGTTGAAACAGGGCGAACATACAGTAACGGAGGTTGCTGATATTGTTGGATTTTCGGATGTGAAATACTTCCGCGAAGTATTTAAAAAATATTATGATGTAAGTCCAAGCAAGTATGCAGAGTCGGGAAAAGATGTCGTTTCTTCGGCAACCAATTCGGTAAACATAGAATAGTATGTGAGGTGAATAAACATTATTTTATTTCTGGTTGTTATGTTCTGTAAATAGAAACAGATCCGGTGGCAACATCTCGTTTCCCATATTATCAGTGGGAAGAAGTCCGCAAATATTTTGAACAACGAATAATAATGTCGAGAAAGATACTTTCCAATTTTCGAAATGAGACTGACTAATCAAAAAGCCCTGTAAGAATGTTTTTTCTTGCAGGGCTTATCTTTATGGAAAAGAAATTATTTATAGCAAATTGTTGGAGCCAAGTATAATCAACATGGTATATCCCAATATTAGTCCGATAATTCCCATAATGATACCGACTTTTTCCATATCCTTTTGTTGAATCATACCTGTAGCATGTGCCAGTGCGTTGGGAGGAGTACTGATGGGCAATATCATTGCTAATGATGACCCGATTGCTACCCCGATCAATAAAGTTTCGACTCCACCTAATGAAAATAGGTTTTCACGCATACTGCTTCCCGCAATAGCAAGAATAGGGACTAGCAATGCCGCAGTAGCCGTATGTGAGATGAAATTTGCCATGGCATAACAAATCAGTCCGGAGCCGACAATCATTAGTGCAGGAGGCCATGTGTTGAAGGGGATAGCTTCAATCATATGTTTGGCTAGTCCTGTTTCCTGTAAGGCAACACCTAGTGCGAATCCACCAGCTACCATCCAGAGTACACTCCAACTGATTTCTTCCAGGTCACGTTTGGTGATAACTCCTGTTATACAGAATACGGCTACCGGAATCATGGCTACTACATTGGAATTCACTCCTGTCACTTTGTCAAACATCCATAGGACAACAGTGATAGCGAAAGTGATATAAACCACAATGGAACGCCAATCTTTTTTGGCTTCACCTTCGATTTGTAATTCAATATTTTTTTGTTTAAAAGGGAATAGTCTTAAGAGAATAAACCACGCAATAAACAATACAATAATGGTATAAGGCAACATAAAACTCATCCACTCTCCAAAACCGATGTTCAGGTTTAGCCCTTCCGGATCATTCAGGTATTTTAAAGCAATGGCGTTAGGTGGTGTACCGATAGGAGTTCCCATACCGCCTACATTGGCCGCTACAGGAATAGCCATGGCCAGCCCTATTTTCCCTTTACCGTCTGCTGGCAGTGCTTTTAATACAGGAGTAAGGAAAGTGAGCATCATGGCAGCTGTAGCTGTATTGCTAAGGAACATTGAAAAGGCAGCCGTAACGAGAATGAATCCTAATAATACATAGCGTGACTGTGTTCCGAAAGGTCGCAGCATGACACGTGCCAACAATACGTCCAGTCCGCTTTTGGTTGCTGCGATGGCAAGTATGAACCCACCTATAAATAGCATAATGATAGGATCGGCAAAGCAGTGCATAATGGACTTATATTTGACTGTCTGGCCTAACTCATCAGCTGAAATATTTTGCGTGAGGAACCATAAGCTACTGTCAGAAACGGTAAGTAATAGTAATACAACAATCAATACGGAGGTTGTCCACGCAGGGATAGCTTCGAATACCCACATCAGTGTGGCAAAAATAAAGATGGAAATAAGTCTTTGTTCTATGACGGTTAATCCTTCTATTCCAAATGTGCCAATAGGGAGGAACCATAAAATAAGAGAGAGAGTAATAGCTACGGTTAACTTTATGCATCGGGTTACTGTCCGGTTTTTTGCCAACCGTTTGGCTTTTTTTAAATCTTGATAAGCTTCCACTAAATGGAAACCATGAAAAATTTTGTACATAATATTAGGTTAAGATAAAATTAAAAAAAACGGTGCAAAAATAACTTTTTATTCCATATATAGTTATTCGAAGATAATTTTTTTCTAGTCAAAGTGTCTTTGGAGATATTAATATAGATATTAGGTTAATTAGGACAAATTCTCTAAATTTGTGCCATTAACTTGACTAATACATCCATGGAGCATACTGAAACTTTAATAGTGGAGCAGTTGAAGACAGGCAATGAAGATGCCTATCAATACATCTATGACCGTCACTATGCCCTGTTGTGTCATGTCGCGAATGGCTATGTAAAAGATCAATTCCTCGCGGAAACCATCGTCGGAGATACTATTTTTCATTTATGGGAGATTCGTGAAACGCTGGAGATTTCCGTTTCCATCCGTAGCTATTTGTTGAGAGCCGTCCGTAATCGTTGTATCAACTATCTTAATTCAGAATGGGAAAAGCGCGAGATTGCGTTTTCATCTCTAATGCCTGATGAGATCACAGACGATAAAATGACGATATCCGATTCGCATCCGTTGGGGACATTGCTGGAGCGTGAACTGGAAGAGGAAATATATAAAGCCATTGATAAATTGCCGAACGAATGTCGCCGCGTGTTCGATAAAAGCCGTTTTGAAGGAAAATCATACGAAGAAATTTCTCAAGAGTTAGGCATCTCTGTCAATACGGTTAAGTATCATATAAAGAATGCATTAGCATCTTTACAAACGAATCTAAGTAAATATCTGATTACTCTACTTTTATTTTTTTTCGGGTAAAAACGAAAAAAAGTCATTTTTAGACTACCCTCAATTAAAAATCTACTGTCTCCTTTATAGAACGCAGAAAAATGGAAGAAGAAAAGAAACATATTGATGAATTGATTGCAACCTATCTGACCGAAGGTTTGGACAAAAATGCTTTAGCCGAACTGAAAGCATGGATAGCTGCATCACCTGAAAATGAGGATTATTTTATTCAGCAACGGGAAGTCTGGTTCTCTGCCGTGAGCCGTGAAGCCGCGTCGAAATACAATAAAGACAAGGCATTCGATACCTTTAAGAATCGTATCGGGAGCCGGAAACAAGTGGAGAAAGCTCCTCGCCAGGAATTCCGTTTGTCGGCGTTGTGGCGTTATGCCGCGATTATCGCAGTCATACTTGCAGTAGGATGCTTCTCATATTGGCAGGGAGGAGTGAATGTAAAAGACACTTTTGCAGATATATCCGTAGAGGCTCCTTTAGGATCAAGAACGAAACTTTATTTGCCTGATGGTACATTGGTTTGGTTGAATGCCGGTTCACGAATGACCTACTCACAAGGCTTCGGAGTAGATAACCGTGAAGTAGAATTAGAAGGCGAGGGATATTTTGAAGTCCAACGGAATGAGAAACTTCCTTTCTTTGTAAAGACTAAAGATTTGCAATTGCAGGTACTGGGAACTAAATTTAATTTCCGTGATTATCCGGAAGATCATGAAGTCGTAGTATCTTTATTGGAAGGAAAAGTAGAACTGAATAATTTACTGAAAAAAGAGAAAGAAGCAGTTCTTGCCCCTGACGAAAGAGCGATATTAAACAAAACGAACGGACTGATGACAGTAGAAACAGTCACAGCCTCCAATGCTTCGCAATGGACAGGCGGCTATTTGTTTTTTGATGAAGAACTTTTGCCGGACATCGTGAAAGAACTGGAACGTAGCTACAATGTGAATATCCACATAACTAATGATTCATTAAATAAATTCCGGTTCTACGGAAACTTCGTCCGTCGGGAACAAAGTATTCAGGAAGTGTTGGATGCGTTGGCATCTACAGAGAAAATGCAATATAAAATTGAAGAGCGCAATATAACTATCTATTAACCGGTTACCAGAGATTATAATACTATGATTGTTTAACCTTATAATTGAAGAATATGAGTAAAGGAAATAATACTGAATAGTCTTTAGTGAATGATAAGGAGAGAAAAATAAAAACCGGAAGATCTCGAACATCTTCCGGCTCCTGAATCTCTTCTTCAACAACTTTCAAACGTGAGCATGTTTTCAAAAGAGATTATGCAAAGTTAGCAAAATACATCTCTTTTAAAACGAGTTATTCAAGTTTTAATTAAATAATTTGTTTATTTTATGAATTACAGGAAGAAGGCCATATTAATGGTCGTGGCTCTCTTTTGCCTTAACATAGCAATGCTAGCCCAGGCCGTTTCATTGAAAATGAATAATGTTTCAGTGAAAGAAGCAATGACGCAATTGAAGAATAAAAGCGGATATTCTTTCGTTTATAAAGTGGGAGACCTGGATACCAGGAAGATTGTAAGTGTAAAGGCAAAACAATTGAATGAAGCTATCGATCAGATATTGTACGGGCAAGAAGTTGTTTATGAGGTAAAGGGCAAGAATATTATTGTCCAAAAAGGGCAAGCGCGGCAGAATACCTCTAAAGACACTAAAAAGCGTAAAGTCACAGGTACAGTGAACGATGCCAACGGTGAACCGATCATCGGTGCTACCATCAAGGAAAAAGGAACAACCAACGGAACCGCATCTGATTTGGATGCTAACTTCTCTCTGGAAGTGTCACCGGGAGCTGTATTGGAAGTCTCCTATATCGGTTATCAGACACAGGAAGTAAAGGTGGGCGACCGGGTATCTTTATCTGTCACCTTGGCTGAAAATCAGCAAATATTGGACGAGGTGGTAGTGGTGGGGTATGGTACAACCTCCCGTAAAAACCTGACTACTTCTATCGCTACCGTAAAAACAGAAAAAATATCCAAAGCGGCTACTAGCAATATCTCCGGAATGTTGCTGGGACGTGCTGCCGGTTTGCAGGCAACCGTTGCCAGTCCCCAGCCGGGAGGAGGTATTAATATCTCCATTCGTGGAGGTGGTACACCGATTTATGTGGTGGATGGAGTAGTTATGCCTAGCGGCTCTTTTGAAGTCGGCACGGGAAGTACGTCACTTCCTTCTTCCGTCAATCGTGCCGGACTGGCCGGATTAAACCCCAATGATATTGAATCCATTGAAATCCTGAAGGATGCTTCTGCAGCAATTTATGGTATCGGAGCAGCGGATGGTGTTATTCTGGTGACAACCAAAAAAGGAAAAGAGGGAAAACCGACCATCGTGTATGAAGGAAGCTATTCCGTGCAAAAACATTATCCTTACCTGGATGTATTGAGCGGACCCGAACTGATGAACATGGTGAATGTGTTCAGTAAAGAGAATTATTTATATGACAAAGGTCAGTATCCTTATGGAAACGCCGCTTATGACGATAAATGGACACCTATCTTTACACCGACACAAATAGCCAATGCCCCGACTACGGATTGGCTGGACAAGGTACTGAAAACAGGTGCAGTGACCAATCATAATCTGACGATTAGCGGTGGTTCGGAAAAGTTTAAATACTATCTGGGCGTTAACTACTATAAAGAAGACGCTACCGTTTATAATTCGGATATGGAGCGATACTCCCTGCGTACAAACATCACATCCCAGCTGACTAATTTCCTGAAACTGACAACAATTGTCAACTTGAATCAGAATAATTACACGAACTCTACTGTCGGCGGAGATGTCGGAAACTTAAGAGATCAGGGAGCCGGAGCACTTTTCGGAGCAATTTTCTATCCCTCTTATCTTCCCGTGTACGATGCCGAAGGACAATATAATGTATTCAGCCGGACGCCTAATCCCGTTTCCATGCAAGATATTAATGACAAATCCGAGCAAAATGGTTACTACATGAACTTCTCACTGGATGTCGATATTATCAAGAATATGCTTTCAGCCAAAGTATTATATGGCTTGAACAAGGAAAATACTTCTCGTGATTCTTACATTCCTTCTGATATTTACTACGCATTGCAACGTAAATCCAGAGGAAACTTAGGATATGGAAAAAGGCAGCAAAGCACTCTCGAAGGTACATTAACATTCCAACATAAATTTGGAGAGTTATTGGATATGAATTTGATGGCCGGTATGGGACGTTATCTTGATAGTGGCGATGGTTCGGATATATCTTATGAAAATGCCAATGACCATATACAGGGAAGTAGCGTAGGTATGGCAGACGGTCCTTTCTATCCGACTTCCTATAAATATAAGAATGAAAAGAGATCACAGTTTGTCAGAGGAAGTTTCGACTTATTCGGACGTTATGTAGTATCCGCTTCATTGCGTCGTGACGGTACGGATAAATTCTTTCCCAGTAAGAAATACGCTCTCTTTCCATCTGTTTCTCTTGCATGGAAGATGAACGAAGAATCATTTATAAAGAATATCTCCTGGATTAATATGTTGAAATTAAGAGCCAGTTACGGTGAAACTGGTAGCGATAACCTGGGTACAACACTATACGGTATTGTAACGACAACCCGCGAGGATGTTCAATTCAATAATAATTCGGTAACTTACATTCCCTACATATTGTCCGGCGCTAACTATGAAGATGTCACCTGGCAAAAGACAGTCATGAAAAATATCGGATTGGATTTTTCTATTTTTAGAGATCGAATCTGGGGTAGTGTAGATGTATTCCGTAACGACGTAACCCATTTGTTGGGAACAGCACCGACAGAATTATTGGGAATGCACGGAACACGTCCTATCAATGGAGGGCATTATAAACGTACCGGAGTAGATGTAAGCCTGAACTCATTGAATCTCCAGGCACATGATTTTAAATGGACCTCTCAAATTACGATGTCCCATTACAATGCAGTATGGATCGAACGTATGCCTAATTATGATTATCAGAAATATCAGAAAAGGAAAAATGAACCGATGAATGCATTCTATTATTATAAAACGACCGGTATTATCGATGTGGATAAGAGTAATATGCCCGAATCGCAACGTTCATTGGGACCTGCCGCCTGTATGCCGGGTTATCCTATTGTCGAAGATAAAAACGGTGATGGAATCATTGACGTGAATGACTCTTACATGGATAACATGCTTCCTAAATTGTATTTTGGTTTTGGCAATACGTTTACATGGAAAAACTTTGATCTGGATATATTTATGTACGGACAACTAGGTGTAAAGAAATGGAATGACGCATATAGTTATAGTGCAGATGCCGGAAATCTCTCCAGGGGAGTGGATGCGCACAATGTGGGTATCTATTCTTATAACATCTGGAATACCCAGACAAACACGAACGGACATTTTCCGGGTATTGCAATCAGTAAATCAGTGGCTTTACCCGAAAATCTGGGCTTTGATTATACAAGAGAAAATGCCTCTTATATACGTGTGAGAAACATCACACTGGGATATAACCTGGGCCCCAAAGAATTATCCGTATTTAAAGGATATATTAGAGGAATACGTGTGTTTGTTGACTTTCAGAATCCTTTGACCTTTACCAAATACAAAGGATATGACCCTGAAATCAACACTTCCTCTTCGAATCTGACCGGAGGACAATATCCTCAAATGAGAGTTTATTCAATAGGTGCAAAATTAACCTTCTAAACTTCAAGCTATGAAATCTAACAAATTATGTCGTATGAAAAAGAAGTTTTTTTTACCGATGCTTGTTTCCTTGCAACTCTTATTCGGTAGTTGTGAGAATAATTTTGATCCTTATATTTACGGAGCTTTGTTGCAGGGAGAATATCCTTCCACAGAGCAGGAGTATGTTTCCTATATGATGGTTTGCTACCTGCCTTATACTACGGTTTGGACGTATGATATGGGTTCGGGTGGTTTGCAACATGGTATTCATATACAGTCTGGAGGAGCGGTGCGTATGTTTGATTCTGCTTCTGATATATGTGCGCCTGCTACCACAGTAGGTGCAGACTGGGAACGCCTTAGTAAAGGAGATTATAGTAATTGCTTTTATTACTGGCGCGGAAATGTAGACGACGGTGGCAACTTGAATCATTTCCCGAAAACAGCCCAGGTAACCCGTATGACTGAAGTGATTGGAACGTTGGAAAAAGCTCCCCTGACTGCTCTTACGGAAGAAAAGAAGAATAATTTACTTGGAGAAGCACGCTTGTGTCGTGGATTAATGATGTACTTCCTGTTGCATGTTTACGGTCCCGTACCGGTAATCCTGGATCCCGAAAAAGTAATTGATCCGGAAGCGTTGTCGAATACCGTGCGTCCTTCTTTGGATGAAATGACTCAATGGATTACGGATGATCTGGAATTTGCCGCAAAGAATGCTCCTGAAGTAGCCCCGGATTTGGGACGCTATACGCGTGACTATGCCCGCTTCTGTCTGATGAAACACTGTCTGAACGAGGGTGAACACATGGAAGGTTATTATCAGAGAGCGATTGATATGTATAATGAACTCAATACGGGCAAATATGATTTGTTTAAAACCGGAAGTACTCCGTACGTTGACCTGTTTAAGAATGCCAATAAATTCAATAAAGAAATGATTATGGCTGTCAGCTGTAGCCCGGCTGCCGATGGTAACCCGAAACATGGAAATGCGAATCCTTTCCTGATGTGGGCTTTACCTTCTGATGTGGCAAAAGGGGATCCTTTTCCAATGGGAGGCGGATGGCTCCAGGCTTTCAGTATGGATAAAAAATACTACGATGCTTTCGAAAGCAACGACGGTCGTCTGAAGACCATTGTAACCAGTTATAAGGATAAGAATGGTGTCGTTATCAACAAAGATAATCTGGGAGTGAGATGGAACGGATATATTATAAATAAATTCCCGCAGGAGACGATGACTACTTTCCAGGGTACCGATATTCCTTTGGCAAGATGGGCCGATGTATTATTGATGTATGCAGAGGCAGAAGTGCGCAAAACAGGAACTGTACCTTCCGTAGCTGCTATAAATGCGGTGAATCAGGTGAGAAAAAGAGCCGGGCTGTCGGACTTGCCGAGTGTGACAACCAATACAAAAGACGCTTTTTTAAACGCTATTCTGATAGAGCGGGGACATGAATTTTTCTATGAAGGTAATCGAAAGATTGACTTGATCCGCTTTAATAAATACGCGCAAGAAATGTATAAGGCAAAAGGCATAATGCCGACGCATCAATACATGCCGATTCCTAACTATGCAGTCGAACAGGCCATTTCTTATGGAAAAGAGCTGAAGCAGACTTGGGAACGTCCGGGTTGGGCGGAGGATAAGAGCAAAGCGCAGCAAAGTATAAATTAAACCTATTAACTGAATAAAAGATATGAAACGTATGAGTTACTATATAATTGGTCTATTATTGTCTTTAATGAGTTGGTCGTGTTCGGATGATGCAGAAACAGGCAGAGAAGAAATTCCGGTGGAAACTGATGGCGGATATTTGTTCGCTCACATGACTAATGCGAATTATGGAAAGTTGTATTATGCTGTTTCCCGGGATGGCATCAATTGGGAAACGCTGAATAAAGGCCGGATCATCAATAGCGCTTACATTGGACATCCTGATATTTGTCAGGGACATGACGGAGCTTTCTATATGATTGCAGTCAATCCGTTGGCTTTGTGGCGTTCGGAAAATCTGGTGACATGGACATCTACCCAGTTGAATGAAATGATTTTTAATCGTAGCAATGCACAGGGATTCTATACTACCTATTATTGGGGAGCACCCAAAATGTTTTATGACAAGGATAGCGAACAGTACATTATAAGCTGGCATGCCTGCAACGACCCGGATAAGGACGATTGGGACAGTATGCGCACTCTCTATGTGTTGACAAAGGATTTCGAGACCTATACGGAACCACAGAAATTATTCAATTTTACCGGTACGGATGAGAATATGGCTATTATCGATGCTATTATCCGTAAAGTAAACGGTGTTTATTATGCGATTATGAAAGACGAACGCGATCCGGCTGTTGCCCCGGAAACAGGGAAAACAGTCCGTATTGCCACCTCTTCCAATCTGACTGGTCCCTACACTAATCCGGGAGCACCTGTCACTCCGAATGATATGATGCGTGAAGCACCTATTTTTATCGAACGGCCGAATCATAGCGGTTGGTTTATTTATGCGGAATCTTATGCAGCCAAACCTTATGGGTATCATTTGTTTCAGTCGACCTCTATGAACGGCCCATGGAAAGAACGTACTTTCTCCGGACCTAATGTAAAGGATGGTACGGACAGACCCGGCGCACGACACGGCTGCATCGTAAAGGTGAACGAAACAGTTTATCAGGCTCTGCTGAAAGCATATAAAAAATAAATGTATAATCTTAATATGACTGCATTATGAAATATTATATATATACGGTTCTTCTGTTGCTGTTAACGGCATCTTGCAGTGATGACGTACAGAAATGGGATCAATGGCCGGAATGGAAACTTGCCTCTCCTCTTTCTGTAGGAGGTCAAGTGTTGGATGAAGAGATTTACTCTAATTTTCAGGGAAAAAAGCTTCATCTGGAAAAAGGACAGGAAGTCGAGTTTTCGGGGATTGACGAAATAGAATCCATTCTTTCACCGGATTACTTTGAATATGTGTCTGAAAATAAGGCCCGTTTCAAAGGAGAGACGGCTGATTATAGTGTGCTTTATGATCCTGCTAATGAGCTTTTGTACATAGAAAAAGCCGGGGCGACCTATCCGGACGGATTATGGCTCTGCGGAGCCAACTGGGGACATCCTCAAGCGAGGCTGGTTACCACAAGCGGCTGGAGTATGGACGGACCCAACAATGTGCTTTATTGCTATAAAAGTGCCGACAATGTTTTTCAACTGACTCTCTATCTGGCTAATAACTTCTCATTTAAGTTTTTCAAGCATAGAGGCTGGGGAGAAGGAGACAATGAGATCACTACTCTTCCCGAAGATAATATCACTCTAACTACCCCTTTCCTGGTTGCCGGAAAGACGGGAGGAGATTTTATTCCGGGACCTCTGTTCCAACCCGGAGTTTATCTTATCACGCTCGATTTGAACAATAACACTTGTGCTTTTGAAGCGAAAGATGAGAATATTCAAGAACAATCCTTCCTGGTTAACGGTCAGGAAATGGGTATATTAGAAGAGGCTTCATCTTTTCTGGGCATTGCTTTGGAACTTCATAAAGGTGATGAAGTGACTTTCAGCAATTTTGGTGATGTGAGAAAGATGCTTCAACCGGATTTCTTTGAAAATATAACAAAAGATAAAGCCACATTTATAGGAGTAGACGGAAACTATAAATTGTATTATGATCCGATAAACAAACTGACATATCTGGAAAACCGCTCGGTGAATTATCCGGATGGGTTATGGGTTTGCGGATCCAGTTTCGGACATCCTCAAGCCGGACGGGTGACTGTCGGTGCATGGACTTTCAACTTGCCGAGTGATGCATTCCAGTGTGTGAAGGTATCAGACAATATTTTTGAAACTACTCTTTATCTGGTTAAAGATTTCCAGTTTAAATTCTACAAACAACGTCCTTGGGGAGGTGAACTGGCTAGTACTATTGTCAATACGCAACCTGTTAATTTATTGGGTAAGGGATGGTATTACAGTGATCCGGCAACAGGTGGCACTGGTGGCGGACATTTTACCGGTGATTTTGTAGCCGGACCGGATTTCACACCGGGAGTATATCGTGTCCGGATAGATTTGAATAAGAATATATGTATGTTTATTGATAAGGTGGATGAAGGACAACTTGGACCGGAATCTTATAAAATAAATGGTACGGAACTGACTCAATCTACTAATCCAAGCTATATCGCTGTAGAGTTAAACCTCACGAAAGGACAAATGGTCGATTTCGAAGGATTTAGTTATCTGGACTATATGCTTCAACCGGAATACTTTACGAATGAAAATGGACAATATAAGTTTAACGCTCCGGACGGTAAGTATCGGATTTCATATAATAAGGATAGAGAACTTATATATGTAGAGAAAACGACCGATACGGAATTCCCGGAAACAGTATGGATAACTGGAGCTGCCTTCGGCCATCCTAGAATCAGCGGACTCCTTCCCGATGACATTGGAAATTGGGGATGGGATAATCCAAAAGACTTTATTTGTTGTGTGAAGACCGGAGATCGTGTATATGAAACTAACCTCCTTCTGAACAACGATTTCATGTTCAGATTTTATAAAAGAAAAGGTTGGAATAATGAAATTACTTCGTTTGATGTGACCATCGTATCTGAAGGTGATTTAATAGCCCGGGGCGGTTATTGGGATGGAGATCAATGGAAGGAAACAGAGAACTTCGGACCGGGAAATAATTTCAGAGCCGGTATATATCATGTCAAACTGGATATGAATACAAATACCTGTACGTTTACAAAGAGATAATAGTCTGACATAGGTATTAGTGTTACATAAGATAAAGAGGCCGGGTTTCACCGAAACACGACCTCTTTATACAAATAGCAATGTGGCTTTTTCTTTCAGAAATGTCTTATCATATAGATTCTAAAAATAATATCCATGAAGAATTTCCTATTTGTCTTAACTTTATTGTTTTCATTATCATCCTTTTCCCAGTCTCCGGTCGATAAGTCTTTTCCTCCGGAAGAGTTGTTTGCTTTGGGCTCTTACTATTATCCCGAGCAATGGGATTCCTCCCAATGGGAGCGTGATTTGAAGAAAATGTCGGAAATGGGCATCAAGTTCACCCATTTTGCAGAGTTCGCCTGGGCTATGATGGAACCGGAAGAGGGAGAATATCATTTTGAATGGCTGGATCGTGCAGTCTCTCTGGCGGAGAAGTATGGTCTGAAAGTAATCATGTGTACACCTACCCCCACGCCTCCCGTCTGGCTGTCGAAAAAATATCCCGACATACTGATTCAACGGGATAATGGAGTGACCATTCAACACGGACGACGTCAGCACGCTTCCTGGAGTAGCGATCGCTACCGTCATTATGTAGAAAATATCGTTTCCCGCCTGGCAATACATTATGGCAATAATCCTACTGTTATCGGCTGGCAGATTGACAATGAACCGGGACACTACGGGGTGGTAGATTACAGTGAAAATGCACAAGCCAAATTTCGTATCTGGTTACAGAAGAAATACGGCACTATTGACAAACTGAATGATACCTGGGGTGCCTCTTTCTGGAGTGAAACCTATCAGAACTTCGAGCAGGTTCGCCTTCCCAACCAGCAGGAAGTACCTGATAAGGCCAATCCTCACGCCATGCTCGATTTGAACCGCTTTATGGCGGACGAACTGGCAGGCTTTGTCAATATGCAGGCAAACATCCTCCGGCGGCATATCCACAAAGACCAATGGATCACTACCAACCTGATACCTATTTTCAATCCGGTCGATCCGGTACGGATCGATCATCCGGATTTCCTGACCTACACCCGCTATCTGGTGACCGGACATAATCAGGGAATAGGCGGCCAGGGTTTCCGGATGGGTATTCCGGAAGATCTCGGTTTCTCAAACGACCAGTTCCGTAATCGCGTAGGTAAAGCCTTTGGAGTTATGGAACTCCAACCCGGGCAGGTGAACTGGGGAGTGTATAACCCCCAACCTTTACCCGGTGCCGTCCGTATGTGGGTGTATCACGTCTTTGCAGGTGGTGGGAAATTCGTATGCAATTACCGTTTCCGTCAACCTCTGAAAGGCAGTGAGCAATATCATTACGGTATGATAATGACTGATGGAGTAACTCTTTCTCCGGGCGGTGAAGAATATGTACGCATTACGCAGGAGATGAAAAAACTGCGTGCCGCCTACGATAAGAAAAATCGTATGCCCGGTCAACTGGCCTCCCGGCGTATTGGTTTACTTTTCGATATGAGTAATTATTGGGAAATGGAGTTTCAGCGGCAGACGGATCAATGGCGGACGATGGCTCACGTGCATAAATATTACAATCTGCTAAAATCTTTTGCAGCTCCCGTAGACGTGATTTCGGAGAAAGAGGATTTTTCCGGTTATCCTTTCCTGATAGCTCCTGCCTATCAGTTGCTTGACAACAAGCTGGTGGAACGTTGGACTGAATATGTGAAGAAGGGAGGACATCTGATCCTGACTTGCCGTACCGGTCAGAAAGACCGTGACGCCAAACTGTGGGAGGCTCCTTTGGCTGCTCCGATCCATCAACTGGCCGGAATAAATAGCCTGTATTATGACCATCTGCCACACAATCTGTACGGAAAGATCGATTTCGAGGGTAAGGAATTTGCCTGGAATAATTGGGGAGACGTACTGACACCGGCTGCCGGAACAGATGTGTGGGCTGTCTATACAGACCAGTTTTATAAAGGAGCCGCTTCCGTGATACACCACAAACTGGGTAAGGGAACGGTCACTTATATCGGAACGGATACCGATGACGGCAAACTGGAAAAAGAGGTGGTACGTCGTGTATATACAGAAGCAGGCGTATCGACCGAAGATTTGCCGTACGGAGTAGTGAAAGAATGGCGTGACGGTTTTTACATCGCCTTGAATTATACGTCGGACATTCAGGAAATAGTCATTCCCGATGAGGCGGAGGTACTGATTGGCAGTGCACGCCTTGAACCTGCGGGAGTAGTGGTGTGGAAAGAAAAATCGGACAACAAGCATAAATAACCCAATAACAAGAAAAATGAAGATAAAAAATCTTATATCTTGTGCCCTTTGCGGGCTTACTCTCTTTGCCTGCTCACCGTCCGGGGGAGGGAAAGATGCGGAAATGGACTGTTTCATTACCGACTTAATGGAGCGGATGACTCTTCGTGAGAAACTCGGACAACTGAACCTGCCTTCGGGCGGTGATCTCGTGACAGGTTCGGTGATGAACGGTGAACTTAGCGATATGATTCGCAAACAGGAAATAGGCGGCTTCTTCAATGTCAAGGGGATCCAGAAAATTAATGCCCTGCAACACCTTGCGGTAGAAGAAAGCCGGTTGAAAATACCTCTACTTGTAGGTGCAGACGTTATCCACGGTTA
>NZ_QSUR01000059.1:0-20739 GCF_003439055.1 Bacteroides sp. OM05-10AA | reverse complement strand
TTTATTCACAATAGAAGAAGTACCACCAAATTTGACGAAGAACCAGATTTTTCATTTTTATTTCTCATGTTCTCATAGAAATATGCTAATCTGTTGTAAACCATTTATATAATGCCATGAGAAATAAAACATAAAACGGTATTTCTCATAGTCTTTTCACTATTTTTAGCTAAAAATGGTGTATTTCTCATATGTTCCAAGTCATTTCTCATCTTATTCTCATACTCCTTTTCTTCTTCAGTTTGATTAGCAACTCTCTATTGTTTATTGCCTTTCTGTGTATTATTCACCATATACTTATCTGTTTTTCCTTCACCATTACCGTTTTGTCTTACCGCTATCCAGTTCATTCCACTCCAGTGAACAGATCTTTGCACTAGAGTGAACGATTCTTTCCACTGGAGTACAACGATCTTTCCACTAGAGTGGAACGAATGATATCTTCCTTATAGAAAATGGTATAACTTGATGACTCACAAATGATTAATTAGTCTATTTTATGCAAATAAGCAATGAACTGTTTGCAAGATGCTATTGCGTAGGAATAAGAGAACAGTACACAGAGCAAGCCATCCGTTCTGTGAATGAGAAATGCGACAGAATACGATGAGAAATACCTAAAACGAGTATGAGAAATGACCTAGAACCTGCACAATTTTGCCATCAAACTATGAGAAATGTTTTTTAAATAGGCATTTCTCATAGACTATCTATCTGATAATATATGCTTTATACGAATGCTATGAGAATATGAGAAATGAAAATGAAAAATCTTTTGCAGAAGAGAAGCGAAAGTACAGAAAGTCAGGGCGAACGCTCACAGGATTAAATGAAAATGTTGAATGAATCTTTTGGAAAGTTTTTTCATACGGTATCAAAAGTTGAGTTTCAATTTCGCTAACCGCGGTTAGCGATTTCAAATCATCGTACCAATGCTTGGTATTTGACGACAAAGTTACAAAAAGAAACCTGGACTGAAAAAAAATATTATCAATCTCTTTTCGTCTATATTTCTTTGCGTATATTTGTAGCTCAAGAGCACAAGATAAGGAGAATGATGAAACTGTCCGCTTATTCTTTTAAACAATTATTTTCAGGAGGCTTGCTTTGTTGTCTAATTTTGCTGGCTGCCTATTTATTTCAGGTTTTCTTCCCTGAAATGTATGTTGATGCGTTTTCATCTTCCATACATCTATTGATGTGGTTGACACTCTTTGTGGGGGCTTTACTGTGGACATTTCGTGAGAAGGGGGCACATGGTATACCTTCCGAAATAACGGACTGGCAGTGTATCGCTGCTTTTCTTTTAATTACAGCAGATCAGATATATGTCGTTATGCCAAAAGAAATACATCAGGAGGTGGCACCGGCATTGTCTACCTATACAATTCCTACTTTAGTGGTTGCTGGCATATTGATAGCCGGTATAATTAAGTATTCGATTTTATTATATCAAAAATTGCAGAATGAACGACAACAATCTATTATTCAATCTCAAAAGTTACAGCAATTGCTAGCTTCTCCTTTATCCATCCAAAGAGGCATTTCTTTAGTTCGTAAATTGATAGAGAATAAATCTATTGCTCAATTGTCTGCCCAAGATTATCTTTTGTTGGTAGAAGGATGTAGAACGATAGATCCTGATTTTTTTGGTTGGTTGAAGTCGCAAAGCCTTCAGCTTCCTCCACGAGATATTGTGTTATGCGTATTGATCCGAATGTATAAAACAAAAGAAGAGATTTTGTCAGTTCTATGTGTAAGCGACGGATCTTATCGTACTATGCGATCACGTGCCCGGAAACGTTTAGGGATTGTAGATAAAGAATTGGAGGCTTTTTTACTGGAGATTGATTAACTCTTCTCTTATCTTTATGTGTCTAATATTTCTATTAGTTTGACGAAAGACTTAATTGCTGCAAGCATTCCTGACATCGCTGCACAATAAAACCATACTCGTTTATTAGAATATGATTTTTCTGGCATACATTTGATTGCGCCTATTGTTACTATGATCCACGAAAGAAAATCGAAGAAATGAATGAGAAACAGCTGAAGAATAGAATCGATGTTATCTATAAAAAGATCTAGATAACACATGATAATGCAGACAGCGCATGTACTGTAATAAAGTATAATATAGCGAATCATTGTTATTGATTGTTTATACAATTCTCATAATCTTTATTTGCTATTCTTATATTTGCTTTATATACTGTTGTTTCTTTCAAGTAACATGGTGAGAGAGGTCCCATACCTTTACAGTTTGTAGCTATGGCATTATCATACTCCGTTTTTGCTTGTTCGTATGCTGCTTGTCTCAATTCTTCACATTTACTGTTTCCATTTCCTTCTTTGCGTGTTTTTAATATCTTTCTTTTTGCTAGCTCACGACTTTTGGCATATTGCCTGAATAATGACAACCGTTCCTCTTCACTCAATCTTAAGAATACTGTATGCTCAAGCAAGCCTTTTTTAGCTTCATCCATTTGTCGGAGTTCTTCTTCCAGATTCGCTTTTTTGATGAAATCTTCCATATACTCATCATCATTCAGACTTTCCATGAGTTTGTCATATTCTTCATTATTTAGTTTGGATGTATAAGCACCAAACTTGTCCGCTAATTGTTCACTGCATCTTTCAAATTCATAAAACTCGTCTGAATTGGCAACGGAATCTATCAATACATTTCCTGTATTCCAAGTTTGAGAGACCAAGCTGCGTGTTTTAGCAATTGAGTTTACTTCTGTTGCTGTCTCATTTGTATAGTTGTATTCATCGGTGCTACAACTATAAATAAGGAATGTGGTCAATAATATTCCAAACAGTGTAATTACATATATGCTACTCTGTTTTTTGTTCTCGCTTTTCATGTCTTGTTTATAATTTAAATTAGGAAAAACAAAGAAAGGGATTTTACAGCAATTAGATGGAACGTTTTGTTCAAAAAATAAAATAATTTGTTCAAATAGCTGTTTGATGACTATAATAACTCATATATCAATGTTACAATTTAGATATAAAATGACTTTTTTAGGGCTCTAAATGTCCGATAAATGCCTGTATGACAGGGATAGAAGTGTAACGCCCCCTTGAATGGCATTTGTTATGCTCGTATCTTTGTATAAAAATAATATTATGAAAGCAATGACAAAGCTGATTCCTATTATTTGCCTTTTTGTTATTATAGGCGGTTCTCTTTTATATTCTTGTTCACAAGAGAAGAAAAAGGAGACTGCTATTGTACTTCCGTTGGAGGCAGCTTTGTCACAGGCTGGAGAAAATCGTGTTGAACTTGAGAAGGTGTTACATCGTTATCAATCCAATCCATCGGATAGCCTGAAATATAGGGCAGCTTGTTTCCTGATAGAGAATATGCCATCTTATACCTATTATAAAGGTAAGCTGCTGGAACAATACCTCACCTTCTTTACTCTCTTGCAAGAAGCGCGAAGTAAAAAGGTATATCCACAAGCAATGATAGATTCTATCAGAAGGATGTATGGACCATTCTCTTTAGATTCTTTGCAATATTGCAAAGACGTTTTGACAGTCGATTCCGCTTATTTATGTAATAACATTGACTGGGCATTTAAAGTTTGGCAGGAACAGCCTTGGGGGAAGAATGTATCTTTTGACGATTTTTGCGAGTATATTCTTCCTTATCGTATTGGTGATGAAACATTAAGCTATTGGCGTGAGGATATTTATCGAAAGTATAATCCTTTGCTTGATTCGTTGTGTGCTTCCACTGTTCTTGATATAGAAGATCCTCTTGTTGCAGCCCGTTGTTTGTGCGATTCTCTTCGTAAACGTAGCCGCTTCTTTACAACTACGGTTCCGCAAGGACTTCCTCATGTAGGACCGGAGATTGCACAAAGCGTTTCGGGCAGTTGTCGTGAACTCTCCGATTATGTTGTTTATGTTTGTCGTGCGTTGGGAATTCCTTGTGCCATAGATTTTATGCCTCTTCATGGAGGTGGGAATGATGGGCATCAGTGGGTGTCGTTCACAGATAAATATGGTACGCTTTATTTTCAGGAGTATCCGGATAAGATAAAAGAAGTCCGTAAGGATAAGATGTGTGGAGCTTCGAAAATAAAGGTTTATCGGAATACGTTCAGTCTTAATCGTATTATGCAGGCAGAAATGCAACGCTTGGATACGGCTGTTGTACCTTTCTTCCGAGATCCGCACATCGTTGACGTAACAGCCGATTACGCAAAGACATACAAAAAGAAACTGGAGATTCCTGCATCTATGCTTTATTCGGGAAAGCCCCGTTCGCGTATCGCTTATCTTTGTGGCAGTAGCCGCATGGATTGGGAGCCTGTGGCATGGGCGGAATTTGATGGTGAACATCTTGCTTTCAGCGATGTCCAGATAGAACCCGTCATGCGGATAGCAACTTACGAACGGGGAAGACTTCGTTACTGGACTGATCCTTTTGAAATGACTGTTTCCGGTGAGTTTCATGTTTTTACTCCGTCAGATAGTGTTCAGGATGTAACGCTGTTTGCTAAATATCCTTTGTGGCAAGATGAGAAGTATCAGAAACGTATGATAGGAGGTGTTTTTGAAGGAAGCAATGATCCGGATTTTCGTCAGAAAGAGGTGCTTTTCCTGATAGAAAAGCAACCCGAACGGTTGCGGACAATGGCGTATTCCCGTTCTTTGACGCCTTGTCGGTATGTTCGCTATATAGGACCGGAAAAGGGGCATTGTAATGTGGCGGAAATAGAGTTTTATGAAGCGGGCGGACTGTTGCCATTAAGCGGTAGAGTTATAGGCACTCCCGGTTGCTATCAACAGGATGGCTCGCACGAATATACGAATGCATTCGACGGTAATACTGAAACGTCTTTTGACTACACGGAACCCTATGGCGGCTGGACTGGGTTAGACCTAGGCACGCCAAAGGTGGTAGATAAGATAATTTATACGCCTGCCAACCGGGATAATTATGTTCGGTCGTTGGATGATTATGAATTGTCTTATTGTACAAAGAGAGGGTGGAGGACGTTAGGACAGCAAACGGCGATGTTGGATTCGCTGGTTTACAGGAGGGTTCCTAAAGGAGCGTTGCTGCTGTTGCAGAATCATACACGAGGGAATCAGGAACGGATTTTTGTGTATGAGGGTGGAAAGCAGGTGTGGAAATGAAGTAAAACCATTTTATTAATTAAAAATAGATTATCATGAATTTGAAATTAAAGAAAAAAGTTTGGTGCATGAGCACTTTAGTACTTGTTGTTTGTATGACTTGTATTGTCTACAGTTGTAATTCAGAAGATGCTTTTTTTGATGAGACAGGTATTTGTGAGGGAGAGGTTCATACACATGCTCTTTCTGCAAGATCAATATGCACTTTAGTAGATTCGGTTGCTGATTCTAATGAATTTCTAGATTATATACTTCAATTTAGATTAGTGAAATCTAAGTTTACTTTATATCTTAACTCTTTGGATAATGATGAACTTGAAACATTTAATTATAATATAAATAATGATGAATTTATTGATGATTTTATAGTTAAGGCAGAATTATCAGAAGATATGCAATTATTGATAGAATATAGGGATGAGTTGTTATCTAGTATGTCTTTCTGTAAGTTGAAAGATATTGAGAAGAAAGAATTGTTTAATTATTCTAGTAGTTCTAATATTAGATCTCTAACCAAGGATAGGGAGGAGATATTATATTCAGTTTGTTGGGAACCTTATCAGAGAGCAACTAGTTTTGCAGAAAATGAATGTGCCTTAAAAATATTAGGATGTCTATGTACAGGTGGCTTTACTTGTCCTTGTGTCATAGCTGCCTATAAAGAAATGGATGATGCTATAGCTAAAGCAAAAAGTGAATTTGAAGATTGCCAACGAAGACATAATGCAAAACATTAATAAAAAAAATAAGATATATGTAGGGTTGTGTATCATATATATATCATTGTCAATGATAAATAGGAAATATCCAATAGGAGATATAGTGTTGAATGTAGCTTATCTCTCAACTTGGGGGAGTATTTTTTTATGGGAAATTATAAATATACTCACGGGCAAAAAGAGAGATTATGATTCTGTAATTATCGTTTTAGTTATGCTTATAATTTCTATTATGAGCATGATAAGATAAGGATGATATAAGTAAGTAGTAATATTAAAAACGAATAAATGCGAAATTATATGCTGGTGGCATCTTTTATTCCAATTGAAAGACAGTATGGATACTAATAAACCTCGCTTTATTGAGGTTATTCCGAATCATTCATCATCAACAATGGAAAAATATGATAGGATTTGAAGGGCTTTTAGCAAAAGCAAAGATAAAATGAGTAAGGCTGGTATTCCTCAAAACGTGGTTGGCTTTGTTGGCAATATCATCTGGCATAGTGGTACGTTTTGCCACGTTAGCAGTCCTCGTGTCCGATGATGCATTGGAGGATGAGAACTTGATTTAATATTAGGATAGAAATGATAAGACTCTTTCATATTTTGTTTGTCGCAGCATGTATAGGCAGTATGTTTGTATATTCCCACCAATTTACAGACGCATATATTGTGCCTAAATGGTGCTGCGTTTTGTTTGTGCTGTTATGGATGCTGGTGTGTGCTGCATTTTTGGCATTGCAGCGTAAATCCATAGTGGTGGATATGGCGATATGGGGGAGTATCATTGTTTCCAGTTGTTGGTTGCAGGCTGTTTATGGAATATTGCAATACGTAGGTTTGGTTCCTTCTCATGCAACCTTCCGTGTGACCGGTAGTTTTGATAATCCGGCAGGATTTGCAGCTTGTCTTTGTGCCGGATTGCCTTTTGTCGTTTTTTTGATCATACATAGAAATAAGTATATTCGATATGCTGGATGGCTGGCAGGGGGAGTGATGGTATTGGCAGTATTTTTATCTCATTCGCGATCCGGCATGGTAAGTGTCATTGCGGTATGTGTCATGTTTTTGTGTGGAAGATTCGTTCATGGGAGATTGTGGAGATATTTATTATCGGTATCTATGATAGGATTGTTAATAATCGGCTCCTATTGGTTGAAAAAAGATTCGGCAGATGGTCGGTTGTTGATTTGGCGGTGTGGCTTGGAAATGGTGAAAGATGCTCCTTGGACGGGGCATGGCGTCGGAAGTTTCGAGGCTAAATATATGGACTATCAGGCGGATTATTTCAAAGAATATGGTTCGCAAAATCGCTATGCAATGTTAGCGGATAATGTAAAGCAGCCTTTCAATGAATATTTGGGAGTTCTGATTAATTTCGGTATTGTCGGATTGGCTTTGCTTTTGGGTATTGTGGGGGCACTTGTGTATTGTTATAGGCAAAATCCTACACAGGAAAAGAAAATAGCTCTTTATGCTTTGCTATCAATAGGCATATTCTCTTTCTTTTCCTATCCGTTTACGTATCCTTTTACGTGGATGGTGACATTTCTTGCCGTTCTCATGTTGACTGCTGATTATTTGAAGCGGATAAAGATAGGTACATGGGGCAGGAATATAATATATTCCGCAGCGTTGATGGGCTTCTTTTGGGGACAGGTTAGGCTGGGCGCACGTACACAGTCGGAACGCAGTTGGCAGGAGGCTTCGGAGTTAGCTCTTTGTCATTCGTATGATGAGGCGCTTCCGTACTATGTGAGTCTGAAACACCGATTCGAAGATAATCCTTATTTCCTGTATAATTATGCTGCTGTTTTCACGGAAGCCAAAGAATACGAGAAGGCTTTGAAGGTAGCGTTGGAGTGTCGCAAGTATTGGGCGGATTATGATTTGGAATTGATGATAGGAGAGATTTATCAGGAACAAAAAGATTTTATTTCAGCAGAAAAATATTACAAGAATGCATCAATGATGTGTCCATCGAGATTTACTCCACTTTATCAACTATTTAAACTTTATAAGCAGTTTGGTGAAAACATACGAGCCTATGAAACGGCTGAAATGATTATAAATAAACCGGTAAAGATAAATTCCATGACAATACGTATGATGAAACGAGAGATGGAAAAAGAAATATTACAAATGAAAGGATGATTTGGTCACTAAAAAATGAAACAATGAAGAAACTATTGATTGCTTTACTAATATTGCTTTTGGCAGCCTGTTCGAAAAGTGTTCCTTATTCTGACGAAACTATTAAAAATGATCTGCGTGTGCCTGCTTATCCGTTACTGATGCTCCACCCGCATCTGCGTTTATGGTCGACAGCAGATCAGCTGACGGAGAAGAATATGATTTTTACTAATGGGAAAAATCTTCCTTTTGTCGGTTTCCTGCGGGTAGACGGTACGATGTATCGCTTTATGGGTAGTCGTGATCTGCCTATGCAAGCCATTGCAACAATGGCATACGATTATGAAAGTTGGGAAGGAAAGTTCACCTCTCTTAGACCGGATGAAGGTTGGGAGCAACCGGATTTTAATGATCAATATTGGCAGGTAAGTGAAGGTGCATTCGGTACACGCGACAGACGTGAAACGAGAACGCCGTGGCTTTCTACTGATATCTGGGTGCGGAGGGAAATCGTGGATATTGATCCATATTTGCTTGAGAACAAGAAAATTTATTTGCGTTATTCGTATGATGACATACTTCAATTATATATTAACGGAAAACTAGTCGTGAGTGCGGACCGCGCAGCGGCAAATTTAAAAGTCGAGTTGCCGGATTCTATCTTGAATACAATGAAGGAAGGGAAAGCCCTTATTGCAGCTCATTGTGAGAATAAAAAAGGTAGTGCATTGATTGATTTCGGCTTATTTGCAGAGGAGCCGGGAATATTGGTAGAAGGCATAGCTCCTGTTTCTAATGAGAAGGAATGGATTGGGAAATATACAACGGAACAACCGGAAGAGGGTTGGGAAATGGCTGCTTTCAATGATAGCACATGGGCACAAGGAAGCGCTGCTTTTGGCACGGAAGGCGGACCGAGTGTTGGTACCCCCTGGAATACCAATAGGCTATGGATTAGGAGGGAAGTCTCATTCGATCCTTCTTTAGTGAAAAATAGACAACTTTTTGTGCGTTATTCGTATAATGACGGTATGCAGCTGCTTATTAATGGAAAGGAGCTTGTTCGTACAGGAACGAAGGCACGCAACGATGTGAAAGTGCAGATCCCGGATTCTATCTTGGAAACAATGAAAGATGGAAAAGCCTTGTTTGCTGCCCGTTGTGTGAATTGGGGAGGTACTTCCTTTGCAGATTTCGGGTTGTATGGTGAGCTAAAGGAAGCCGGGCAAAAATCAGTGGATGTGCAGGCTACCCAAACACATTATATTTTTGCTTGTGGAGATGTGGAATTGAAACTGACGTTTACGGCTCCTTATTTATTGGATGATTTGGAACTGTTAAGTCGCCCGGTCAATTATATTTCTTATCAGGCTAAGGCCTTGGACGGTAAGGAACATGATGTCGCTATTTATTTTGAAATGGATCCTCATAAAGCCTTTCGTGCCGGGCAGTCTACGGAGATGTATGAAAAAGACGGTTGGGTGATGATGAAGACCGGTCGTGAGAATCAGAAGTTATGGGTAGATAAGCTGAAAGATGCTCCGGCCTGGGGGTACTTCTATTTAGGAGCGAAAGAGAATGCTACTTATGCACAAGGGGACGCGGCAGAGATGCGGGCACACTTTATGAAAGAAGGTGATTTGAAAGAAATGCGTCGGTCGAATGAAAAACGTTATGCGGCTATAGCACAGAAGCTGGAAATGAATAGTGAGTTTCCCCAACATCTGATTGCGGCTTTCGATGGATTGTATACAATGGCTTATTTCGGTGAGGACCTACGACCTTATTGGAATAAGGACGGAGATAGAACGATAGAAGGATTATATGAAGACGCGGAAAAAGTATATAAAGAAACAATGGCAAGGTGTTATGCTTTTGACAGGCAATTGATGGAAAATGCTTGCCGTGTCGGTGGTAAAGAGTACGCAGAACTATGTGCTTCGGCATATCGTCAGGCCGTTTCGTCTTTCCAGATGTCTAAGGATTCGAGTGATGAGTTGCTCTATTTTACTACGTTGGTGGGTTCACTGGATATTTATTATGCTGCTTCACCGCTATTTCTTTGTTATAATCCCGATCTGCTGAAAGCAATGTTGAATCCTTTCTTTTATTATAGTGAGAGTGGTAAATGGAATAAGCCTTTCCCGGCTCATGATTTGGGCGGTTATCCGTTTGTAAACGGACAAGCGAAAGGGGGAGATTTACCGGTTGAACATGCCGGAAATATGCTGATTATGGTGGCTGCTATGGCTAAAGCGGAAAAAGATGCATCATACGCAAAGGTTCATTGGGAGACTCTCTCCAAATGGGCGGGGTATTTGGTGGAGAACGGGGTTGATACCGGTAAACAGATTGATACCGATAGCTTTGCCGGCCGCTATTCTCATAATGCTAATTTGTCTGCCAAAGGAATTTTAGGTATTGCATCGTATGCTCTTCTGGCAAAAATGCTAGATAAACAGGAAGATGCTGAAAAATATTTGGCAGCAGCAAAAAGAATGGCCGAAGAATGGGAGAAGCAGGCTTCTGACGGGGACCATTATCGTTTGGCTTTTGACCAGATGGATAGCTGGGGGCAAAAATATAACTTGATTTGGGATAAACTCCTTGACCTTCATGTTTTTCCGGATAGAGTCGTAGAATTGGAGACTGCTTTTTATAGGACTAAATTGAATACTTACGGTTGTCCGTTGCATGGTAAAACTGATTATGCGAAAGCTGATTGGACTGTATGGGCGGCTGCATTGCAAAATGACCGGTTCATGTTTCGTGAGTTTATTCTTCCGCTTTATAATTATATGAATGAAAACAAATGGCGTGTACCAATGGCAGACACTTATAATGTTGTGAATCAGAAAACAAGAGTCACATCGTGGGGAAGACCGGTAACGGGTGCCTATTTCATAAAATTGTTAGAGGCGGTTTTGGATGTAAAAGGTAATAATATCGTTTCAAAAGATGAAATGAATTGTTCAAGATAATCTTGATAGAGTAAGCACCTGAAAGTTATAATTAAAGATGAATAGGGGATATTTCGTTTGTTTGTACTTTACGGAGGGCGTGAATAGCAACCTTATTGATTGTAATATACTATTGAATGATGTTGGTTTAATGTGTATCTTTGTAAGAAATGCGGGACAACACATGGAATCAATATAAATCCCATAAATAAAATCAGATAATTATGAAAAACATTTTCCTTCCTAAAGTAACGATGTGTATAATTGCATTGCTTGCTTTAATTTTACCAGCTTCTGCACAAAATACAAATGCGACAAATGAGTACAAAGAAACATTGAAGAAGATTATGGACTTTTCTGGTACTTCGACCACTACGGATGACTTTTTCCAGAAATTATCTTCTATAATGAAATTAAATGTGCCGAAAGAAAATGAGGCTTATTGGAATGAGTTTGCTAAAAATTGGAAACAGAAGATGGAAAAGAAGATATTTGAAATGTATATGCCTGTTTATGAGAAGCATTTAACATTGGAAGAATTGAAAGCTGTTGCTGCATTTTATGAATCTCCTGTAGGTGAAAAATATAAAGAGGCTTCGTTGATTGTTATGCGTGAGGCAATGCCGTTGTTAGTGCAGCAACTCCAGACAGAGATGTTCAAAGAAGTAATGCCGGAGAGAAGTGAACGAGTAAAAAGAGATGAACAACGGCTGAAGGAATATGAGCAAAAGAAGAAGCGTGATAAAGAGTTATATGCACAAGCTTATATGCTTCCTAGTGATAGTATAGTTGTAGTTCCTGAAGAAGTGTATGAGAAAGCGTATGAGAATGGGAGGTCTACAAGTCCTTCTTTATATTCGATTGAAAGGAGAAAGGACGATACTAAGGTGACATTCATACAACCTATTTATTGGGATTGGCAATGGTTGTATTATAGTCCGGGATTTAAGATTGTTGATAAGAAAAGTGGCGATGAATATAATGTACGAGGATATGATGGTGGAGCTCCGATGGGTAGGCTGTTGGCTGTCAAAGGATTTAATCATAAATATATTTATATCAGTCTTTTATTCCCGAAACTGAAGAAGAGTGTGAAAGAAATAGATATTCTTGAGTTGCCGCATGAAAAGGATAAAGAACAGTTGCCTTCTAATGACGATGGAAGGTCTAAATCATATTTTGATATAAAAGTGAAAGATTATCAGGCCGTTTCCGATAAGAAAGATAAGAAGATCTATTATTAGTTTAAATGATGATCGGAATTTGAAATGATAATAGTAGGTATATGAACATGAGCGTTTACTGTTTTTGATATAAATTTATTCTATATGAGAAATCGAATTATGATTCTATGCACGTTTTGTGCTATTGCTATATTTTCTTCGGCCCAAGAGAAATACTCAATCAAAGGTATTGCTAATGAGGAATTGAATAATCAATTGTTGTATTTATGCTTGATGGGAGAGGGAGATGGAAAGAATGCTAAAGAAGTTGTTTTGGACAGCACAACAGTGGAAAAAGGAAAGTTCTCTTTTTCCGGTGTATATCAGATGCCGGATATTGCAATTATCAAGGATATGGATGGAGAAACCTATCCGTTGATTCTTGAAAAAGGAAAAATATCTGTGAATACTGCTACGAACGAGAGAGGGGGAACACCCTTAAATGATTCATTGAATATAGCTTTAAATCGTATGCAGCTTATAATGGATAATATGCTAAAAACATCAGATAGTATTTATAAGTTAATGACCGGAATGAAATCTGAAGAATTTGCTGATAAGATGGTGAATGATACTGCATTTAGAGCAAGATATGATAAGATAGAGAAGAAATTTCTTGCACAAATGGATTCTGTATCACATTGTATAAGGGATTATAAGAATAGTATAGTGGGTATATACCTTTTCTCCATTGGAGGTATGATGATGCCTTTTGAGGATATGGAGATTTTGATGAAAGAAGCTTCGCCTATATTTTCACAAAATAATTTGGTGAGAAACATTGTGGAAAAGAAGAATCAGGCACAGTTGCGTATGAAGGCGGAAGTTGAAAAGAGAATAACTCCGGAGCAGCGTGAAGAACAAAAGAAGCGGAAGGAGATGGACGCTAAGATAAAGATTGGGGAACATTTCCCGGATGCTAAAGTGAAAGACAATACTGGTAACATGAAGCTCTTGTCTGATTATGTAGGTAAGGGAAAATATGTCTTGATTGACTTCTGGGCTTCATGGTGCGGACCTTGTCGGCATGAAATGCCTAATGTGAAAGCTGCCTATGAAAAATATGTTTCTAAGGGATTTGAGGTGATTAGCATATCTACAGATCGGAAACTGAAATCTTGGAGGGCTGCTATTGAAGAACTTGGAATGAACTGGACACAATTATTGGATGTGGATGCTGGTGACGTATATGGCATTTATGCTATACCCAGAACTTTTCTTGTAGATCCTACAGGCATAGTTATAGACAAGAACTTGAGAGGGGAAAAGCTGGAAGAAGCTTTATCGAAATTGTTTGAATAATCGTTGTTTTGTTTTTATTGTATTGGTGAATTGATAGTTGAAAGTTATTAGTATGATAACAACTATCAATTCACCAATGACTTTTATTGAATAAGAAGTCCATCCAATAATTCCATATACAGCCCAATAGCTTCTTCTATCTCTTTCAGCATAATATATTCCTCTGCCGTGTGTGAACGTGACGAGCGTCCCGGGCCAATTTTTACCGATGGAAAGGACATTAATGCCTGATCGGACAAGGTTGGAGAACCGAAAGGCACGCGTCCCAGCTTCACAGCTTTTTGAACAAACGGATGTTTCTCGTCGATTCGTGAAGAGTTGAGGCGGAATGAACGGGCTTGTGCTTCGCAGGAAATATGTTTCTTAATCTCCGTAAACAGTTCTTCATTTGAGTAAAGCTCGTTGCTTCGAACATCGACAACGAACGTACATTTGTCGGGAACGACATTGTGTTGTGTGCCGGCATTGATGACAGTGACACTCATCTTCACAGGTCCCAATAACGGTGATTCTTTCTCGAAACGATAATCACGGAACCAGGCAATGTCGTCCAATACCTTGTAAATAGCATTGTCTCCTTCGTTGCGTGCGGCGTGTCCCGCCTTACCTGTGGCAGTAACATCCAATACCATTAATCCCTTTTCGGCAATGGCAGGTTGCATCTCCGTCGGTTCGCCCACTACGGCAAATGAAACAGGAGGAAGTCCCGGCAATACGCTCTCAATTCCGTCTTTTCCAGAAACTTCTTCTTCACAGGAAGCAAGATAAATCAGATTGTATTTTTGTGAAGTACGACATAGTTGCAGGAACACCTGTAATAGGGAAACAACACTGGCGCCGGCGTCGTTACTTCCTAGCCCATATAACTTACCATTCTCTTCACGTGGAGTGAACGGATCTTTCCGCCAACCATTAACTGGTTTCACTGTGTCTATGTGGGAGTTAAGTAAAATAGTAGGCTTCTTCAAATCAAACATAGGGCTAAAGCACCACACATTATTTCCTTTACGTCCGGTCTGCATACCTGCCATTTCAATATAATTTTGCAGGAAATCCGCAGCTTGGGTTTCTTCCCGGCTGATTGAAGGGATACTAATCAGCGATTTAAGTAGGCTTACAGCCTCTGTCGACATATACGGAATATCATATTTCATAGTGCAAATCTTTTATCTATATCTTAATCTTTGCACAAAGATAGTCGTTTTGAGCAATAGTTTCAAATAAAACTAATACCTTTGTACCATATTTACTAATACAAAGAGTATGACTTATCATCATTTATCTGTCCTGGTCCATCGTCAGGCCGAAAAATATGGCGACAAGGTAGCCTTAAAATACCGCGACTATGAGACAGCTCAATGGATTCCTATTTCATGGAAGCAGTTCTCCGGAACAGTACGCCAAGCAGCTAATGCTTTCGTGGCATTGGGAGTGGAAGAACAAGAGAATATCGGTATATTTTCACAGAATAAACCCGAATGGTTCTATGTAGACTTTGGTGCATTTGCCAACCGGGCGGTTACCATTCCGTTCTATGCAACCAGTTCACCTGCGCAGGCGCAATATATCATTAATGATGCGCAGATTCGTTTTCTTTTTGTCGGTGAGCAATACCAGTATGATGCCGCTTTCAGCATTTTTGGTTTCTGCTCTTCTTTACAACAACTGATCATCTTTGACCGTTCGGTGGTAAAAGACCCTCGTGACGTATCGTCTATCTATTTTGATGAATTTATGGCGACGGGAGAGGGATTGCCTCATAATGATACGGTAGAAGAACGTACGGAGCGGGCTTCTTATGATGACTTGGCAAATATTCTCTATACTTCCGGCACAACGGGGGAACCGAAAGGGGTTATGCTTCATCATTCCTGTTATCTGGAACAGTTTCATACACATGATGACCGTTTGACGACGATGTCGGATAAGGATGTATCGATGAACTTCCTTCCATTAACACACGTGTTTGAGAAAGCATGGTGTTATCTCTGTATTCATAAAGGAGTGCAGATTTGTATCAATCTCCGTCCGGCAGATATACAGACAACCATTAAGGAAATTCGCCCGACACTGATGTGCAGTGTTCCCCGTTTTTGGGAGAAGGTATATGCAGGGGTGCAGGAAAAAATAAACGAAACAACAGGATTGAAGAAAGCACTGATGTTGGATGCTATCCGGGTAGGTAGAATCCATAATCTGGATTATCTGCGTCTGGGAAAGACTCCTCCGGTGATGAATCAACTGAAATATAAGTTTTACGAAAAGACTATCTATTCTCTGCTGAAAAAAACAATCGGTATTGAGAATGGTAACTTTTTCCCGACTGCCGGTGCTGCCGTTCCCGATGAAATCAATGAATTCGTTCATTCGGTAGGAATCAATATGGTGGTAGGATATGGACTGACGGAATCGACGGCTACTGTATCTTGTACGCTGCCGGTTGGTTATGACATCGGTTCGGTAGGCGTTGTATTGCCGGGACTTGAAGTGAAGATTGGCGAAGACAATGAAATCTTGCTTCGGGGTAAGACGATCACAAAAGGCTATTACAAAAAAGCGGAAGCCACAGCTGCTGCTATTGAGCCGGATGGTTGGTTCCATACAGGTGATGCCGGTTACTTTAAAAATGGACAGCTTTTCCTGACGGAACGTATTAAAGATTTATTCAAAACATCAAACGGCAAGTACGTCGCTCCGCAAGCTTTGGAAACGAAGTTGGTCATTGACCGTTATATCGACCAGATTGCCATTATCGCCGATCAACGTAAGTTTGTCTCGGCTCTGATTGTTCCTGTATATGGATTCGTGAAAGAGTATGCCAAAGAAAAGGGTATTGAATATAAGGATATGGCGGAACTGTTGCAGCATCCGAAGATTGTAGGACTCTTCCGTGCACGGATCGATACACTTCAGCAACAGTTTGCACATTATGAACAAATCAAACGTTTCACTTTACTGCCTGAACCATTCAGCATGGAACGTGGAGAGTTGACTAATACACTGAAACTGAAACGGTCAGTGGTTGCCAAGAATTATAGTGAACAGATAGAGAAGATGTACGAAGAAAGTGAGAAATAGGCGATAAGCAGTTTATCGTTAAAAATGAAACGGTAAACCGTAAATGATAAATCAGAAATAAAAAAGAGTGTATTGGAGCTCTTTTTTAAAGTATTACCCCTGTTACAGTTCAATCTGTAACAGGGGTAAACTTTGTGTTTAGGGGTGCTTTGACACCTGCTTATTATTTATGGCCGGATCATTTCTTTTAATATCCGAAGATCTGTTCCTGGGTCAATTCTTCAATAGGACCTACAGCTTTCAATTTATCCAGCTCCAAATCTTTCTTATCTCCCAGGATGCAATAAACATACGTACGTCCTTTTACCCATTGCTTTTGGAAATCGACAATATCTTTTAGCGACATATTCTGTATGTCATTGTAGAGCTTGATACGTGGGTCTACGTTTTGCCCTAAATCTTGTGCATTGATATAACTCCAGATAATATCACCTTTGATGATACGTTCGGTGCGCAGACGGTTGGTTAATCCGTCTTTAGCCAGTTTGAAAGCAGCTTCGGATTCCGGCATGTTATTGATGATGTCATTAAATGTAGTGACGGCATCAATCATTTTGTCGTTTTGCGTGGCAATCTGTGTACGTAGTACATAGGGATACTTCAAGTAGCTTGGCGGCATTATGCTAGCCCAGGCGGAATAAGCCAATCCACGTGTTTCACGCATTTCCTGGAAGACGATAGAGTTCATGCCCCCTCCGAAGTATTCATCATATAATGCGCGGATAGGTTCAATGGCAGGATCATATTTCTTGTCGAGGTTGGATATCTGTGCCATATATATTTGCTTGGCATCATAAGGAGCTACTAGAACCTTAGTGACGGGAGTTTCGAGATAAGCATACTCGTTTCCGGCAGGAATATCCTTCAGGGCTGCCGGAACCTGATGATATTGGTTGATGGTAGCCAGTAAATCTTTGCTGCTGCTTGGTCCGTAGTATAAAATACGGTGCTTGTAGCTGTTCTGATTGTGAATCCGGTCTACCAGTTCCTGTGGATTCATATTTGTCAGTTCCGCTTCTGTCAGTAGATTGGTGGCAGGGGATTTGGGACCGTACATGGCAAAGCTCATCAAACGGGAGAAGTTCTGTCCCTGATTCAGTTTGGCGTCCGAACGGGCTTTCAGTATATCGCTGGTCATATTAGTATAGGCTTCCTTATTAACCTGCGCATCTGCCAGTAGCTTTTCGAATAATTGTACGGCAGCAGGCATATTCTCATTCAGTCCGGAAAGTACGACATACGTGCGTTCGTTACCCGGAGAAACATAGAAAGTACAAGCCAGGCGATAGAATTCACTTTTCAGTTCTTCCGGTGTCATGTCCGAAGTACCGAGATATTCGAGATAATCGAATGCTGTTCCCAAAGCTTTGTCATGGTTGTTTCCCATATCAAAGACATAAATCAATTGGAACAGGTCATTGGCTACATTCTGCTTGTAAAGAACCGGAATATCCGATTTTGCCTTTAATTGGCTCATATCCTTTTGATAGTCGAGGAACACAGGCTCAATCGGTTTAACTGCGCTTTCCTGTACCTCCACAAGGAACGGACTGGCTACATCACGATTGGTTATGATAGGAGTAATCTCCGGTTTCGTCATCTTCTTTTCGTTCGGGTCTTTTCCTTGCTTTTTGTAGATAACGGCATAATTATCTTCTTTCAGGTATTTGTTGGCGAACGCTACGATGTCTTCTTTGGTCAGTTTGGCCATGCGGTCGATGGCAGTAACTTCATTTTTCCAGTCTGTGCCGTTAATAAATGAGTTGACAAACATATCGGCACGTCCTTCGTTGCTTTCCATGTTTTGCAGTTCACCGAGCTTGAAGTTGTTGATGTTTGCTTCCAGCATTTTCTCGTCGAACTCTCCGGCACGGAGCTTCTTGATTTCGCTGAGTAGCAAGTCTTTTACCTCTTCCAGTGTTTGTCCTTGTTTAGGAAGTCCTCCTAACAGCAATGCAGAGTAATCTGCCAGTCCCATCGGGTAACCGTAACTATTCAAGACCTTCTGTTGCTGGTTCAGATCAAGGTCGATAAGTCCTGCCTTTCCATTGTACAATACTTGCGAAACGACTTGCAGGATTTCAAAGTCTTTGTCGGATACACCGGGGAATCTCCAAGCCAGTGCAACGCTTTCGGCATCCGGACCTAACACCTCTTTTACAACAGGTTGCGTGATTGGCGCCTCTTTCGGAAGGTCCAGTTTCGGGAGTTCCGGATTGGGTTTCAATCCACCAAAATATTTATCGATTAATGCAATTGTTGCATCCGGGTCTAAATCGCCAGACATACAGATTGCCATATTGTTGGGCACATACCATTGTTTATAGTAGTTCTTGATATTCGTGATAGAAGGATTCTTCAGGTTCTCCTGTGTACCTAACACAGTCTGCGTTCCATAAGGATGCTTGGGAAAAAGAGAAGAAAAAATAGCTTCCTGCACTTTGCTGTTGTCACGGGTGAGTGACATATTTTTCTCTTCATATACAGCTTCCAATTCAGTATGGAAACCACGAATTACATTGTTTTCAAAACGATCTGCCTGAATCTTCGCCCAGTTGTCTATCTGGTTGGAAGGAATGTCTTCCTGATAGACCGTCTGGTCATACCAGGTATAAGCATTGCTGCCGGTAGATCCGATGGCTGCCATTAATTTGTCATATTCATTAGGGATAGCATACTTGGAAGCTTCGTAAGAAAGGCTGTCGATGGTGTGGTAGATCGCCTTACGTTCCGCTTCATCCGTAGTCTTACGATAAATTTCGAACTGTTGTTCGATTGCATCCAGCAGAGGCTTTTCGGCCGCGTAGTCTTGTGTGCCAAACTTGTCGGTGCCTTTAAACATGAGATGTTCGAAATAATGGGCAAGTCCCGTCGTTTCTGCCGGGTCATTCTTCCCGCCCACTCTTACTGCGATAAATGTTTGTATGCGCGGAGTTTCCTTGTTTACGGTGAGGTAAACCTTTAGTCCGTTGTCCAGTGTGTAAATGCGGGCTTTTAGCGGGTCATTGGGCACTGTTTCGTAGCTATACTTCTTTTGTGAGCTACAGCTGCAAATCACTAATGCCAGGAAGAGTGACAAGCAAGAAAGTTTCAATCGTTTGTTCATAATATGACAACATTTTAATAACAAAAACAAAGGTAGCAGAATTTTGCTTATCTTTGTCCCGGATAAGAAACTTTTCTGTATCTACCTGACTGACAGATTTTAATTGAGAAGTAATAAGTTGTTGGTAACGATTTGGCGAAAGTTTGGTTGCACTAATCATCTGCGCTTTGCATTCCCTCAAAACAACTCTATGCAAATATAAAGGGGATTTTGCTAATAACCAAAATATTTAGAAGTATTATAATGGAGACCAAGAATCCTTCTCAGCCTCCATTATAACTTGAAGTTTAAGCTATTCCCTTTTTTTCTTATTCTTATTCAGTTTTTGAATATCCTGCTCCAGTTCTTTGATGCTTTCCAAACGCTCCAATTGCTTTTGTATCTCCTTGTATTTGTCATACTCATCAGCGGCTTTTTGCTGTGCGAGTTTATGAGAGATAGATCCGGCGTGCTCCAATATGTTTTTATCATTCATCGTAAGCACATGCTTTAGTTTCTCAATCCAATCCCGCATATACATGGGTTTATGCTGGATCGCCTGAGTCTCGGCATAAGCAAGGAATTGTTCTACGATCAATTTCAAAAGTCCGATTTCCTCTTCATTCAGGTAGTTCTTCCCGATTTCAACATCTGCCTTACGAACCTTATTCGGCAAAGATGTCGATGTTAGCCCCATTTGCGGCAATGCGGCATTTGCCCGATAATAAATCAACTCTGCCGCAGTCTTTCCACTGACCGCCCAAAGAAGTTTGTTTTGCACCTCTTTGTAAAAGGCAAGGGTCATTTCATCGGACGGATCGTAATCAATACTTGTGGCGTAAATATCTTTAATCTGCTGATAGAAAAGCCGCTCAGACAAGCGAATCTCCCGAATCCTGTCTAACAGTTCTCGGAAGTAGTTCATAGACGAGCCACTCTTGAATCGCTCATCATTTAGAGCAAATCCCTTGATGATATAATCCCTCAAACGTTGCGTTGCCCAAATTTATGTGCTGCTGCACATAAATCTGGTTATGAAGAGTCGGAGATTATGTAAAGAGAAAGGACCGTACTAT